>JBMYUK010000069.1:0-9634 GCA_049605275.1 Phycisphaeraceae bacterium | reverse complement strand
GGAATAGGACGAGGTCCGCGTCGGCCAGGCCGCGCGCGATCTGCTGCTCGACCTCGGCGGTGAGCTGCTGGCTGTCTTCGATGCCGTAGCCGCCGGTATCGATGAGCGTGGCGTGGTTCGGATCGTCGCCTTCGCTTGGGATCTCGACCGTGGTAGCGACGCGGTCGCGCGTGACCCCGGCCGTGGGATCGACGATCGAGATCTTCCGCCCGGCCAGGCGGTTCATGAGCGACGACTTGCCGACGTTGGGTCGGCCGACGATGGCGATCTTCGGGAGGGGCATGGTGGATTGTCCGTTTCTCGCTGCAAGAATCAGCGAACGGGGTGCCCGCGAATCGTTTCGCCGGCGGGGGTCGGCGGCACCGTATTATAGATGATTCGCTTTTGACGGGATAACGGGATCGGCGAGATGAACGGGATCGAATCGAGTCAGCAGGTCTTTACTTAATCCCGTTCGATCTCGGACATCGCGTTATCCCGTCGAATTCAATCCCTGCCGAGTTCGTTCCAGAGCGTCACCGCTTCGGGTTCGCGGACGTAAAGGGGGAGAAGGTCCGCCGGGCTGGCGAACTGGCCTTGGCCTGCGTAAGCGTTGCCGACGGTCCAGGTCGATCGGGGGTCGAGGACCGCATGGTCTAACGGCAACTGAGCGGGGTGATCGAGGTCGACTTCGCTGATGAGGCTGAACGGGCTGGATGTGTCGAGGTTTGCGAGCAGTTCATCGAGCGAACGCAGGGCCGGCTTGACGATCTGCTGTCGGTTTTGGAAAACCGCGCAGTACATCGTGCCGCGCTTGATGTTGAGGCAAACGGCGACGGGTCGGTCGGCTCGTTTGTTCTGCTCGGCGAGCGCGTCGAGCGTCGGCACGGCCACAAGTTTTAACGTTGGATTCGTCAGCGCGAGCATCTTCGCCGCGGCGATCGCCATGCGCAGGCCGGTGAACGAGCCCGGGCCGACGGAGACGTAGAGTTTGGTGAGTTTGTCTGGCGTCAGGTCGTGGTCGCGGAGCAGCGCGTCGGCGGTGGGGATGAGTTCGAGGTTGTTGCGCTGCGTGCGGGGGACGGGGCGGGCTTCGAGGTATTGATCGCCGCGGCCGAGCGCGACCTGCGCGGTTCGGCCGGCGGCTTCGAAGACTAGTGAGACGGCGGTCATGCTTGTTCGGGTTTGCGGGCGAGCGGCGCGGCGAGTGCAAAGGCGATGTAGCACCCGACGCCGGTGAAGAGCAGCGCCTGGATGTCGCGGAAGTAGGCGGCGATCGATCCACCGAAAGAGAAGTTCGTGTAGTAAGCGGCGAAGACCCAGACGTAGCCGGCGATGGAGGCGAGGACCGTCAATACGATCGCCGCGACACGAAACGCGGGGATCGGCCGACCGAGCGTGAACTTGATGCCCAGCCCGATCAGCAGGCCCGCGACGAGTGCGCCGGGGTACGACATCCCGAACCACTTGAACGCGCCGAGCCAGGACACGGCCCCGACCCCTGCCGTCGCGACGGCGACGATCGCGGGAAGGATCGGCGGCAGGCTCATGGGTTCTTGCGGTTGTCCGTCGTCGACGTAAGGCATGATGAGTCCCCGAGTGGCGGGCGCTGCGAAGCATCTCGTGGTGTGCGTCTGTGCTGATTCGCGTGGGAGGCTTCGCGTCGCCGCGAGAGCGTACTGATTAAGTGTGGTCCTGATTGGTCAGTTCGACGAGTGCGTCGAGCGCGGCTTTGGCCTTGCCGGTGTCGATCGCGTCGAATGCCATGGCGAGGCCCTCGGTCAAGGTCGCCGCGACGCCGCCGACGACCAGCGCGGCCCCGGCGTTGAGCGCGACGATCTCGCGGGGTGCGCCCGGTTGCCCGGCGAGCAGGTCGGTGATGATTTTCGCGCTGGCTTCGGGGCCGTCGACACGCAGGGCCGACGGATGGCCGAGCGACAGGCCGAGGTCGGTGGGGTCTTCTTCGGTGGTGGCGACCTTGCCGTCTTTGACCGTGGAGATGCGGCTGAGCCCGCAGGTGCTGAGTTCGTCGAGGCCGCCTTGGTGTGCGCCGTCTCCGTCGGCGTCGGGCATCTGACCGTGGACGACCATCGCGTGGATCGAGCCGAGTTCGACGAGGACCTCGGCGATCATCTCGGTCAGCTTCGGGCTAAAGACGCCCATGATCTGCCGCTTAGTGCCGGCGGGGTTGGTCAGCGGGCCGACGAGGTTGAAGAGCGTGCGGAAGCCGAGGTCGGCGCGGACCGGCCCGGCGTGTTTCATCGCGGGGTGGTGTGCGGGGGCGAAACAAAAACAGATGCCCGCCTGATCCAGGCACTTGGTCAGGGTATCGGTATCGACGGTGAGCTTAACGCCGAGGGTATCGAGCACTTGGGACGAGCCGGAGTTGCTGGTGACCGATTTGTTGCCGTGCTTCGCGACGCAGAGATCGAGCGGTCGGCCGGCGCCGGCGGCGACGATCGCGCTGGCGGTGGAGATGTTGAACGTGCCAGCGTGGTCGCCGCCCGTGCCGCAGGTATCGATCGCGGTCAGGCCGTCGGGCACCGCGACCTTCGCCGCTTTCTTTCGCATCACGGTCGCTGCACCGACGAGTTCATCGACGGTCGCGCCGCGCTGCTGGATCATGGCGAGCAGGGCCGCGGTCTGCGTCGGCTCGGCGTGGCCGGACATGATGAGATCGAACGCGTAGACCGCCTGCTCGGTCGCGAGGGGCAGGCCTTGGACGAGATGGGCGAGGATGTCTTTCACGCGATCAGTGTACTCCGATTGTCAGGCTCGCCGCGTCACACAAACAACAGCGTCAGCCACAACGCCGCGGCAGCGAGGACCATGAACACGCTGATCTGAAACGCGAGATAGCCCGCCCGCCGCGCGAGCCCCGTCAGCGACTCGCTCTTGATCGTGCGGTATACGAGCGCGACCAGCAGAATCAGCGGCGGCAGAAACCAGAGCCAGTAACGATCGATCGGCGCCGGGTCCAGGAACGGACGCCAGGCGAGAATGATTTCGGATGCGGGGATTCGGATGTCGAATCGATCGACAACAGCGGACAAGACGCCCGCCGGGTTCGAGATGAGCGTCGGCATCGATTCGATCACGCGGCCTCTCCGGGTTGGCCGGCGCCCAGCGGCAGCTTGTGGTCGGTGCTGCGTGGCTCGCGGTAGGCGATGTCGATGATGGCGAGGAGATTGAGCAGGCCCGCGAGCGCGGTGTAGAGCGTGCCGACCTCCGCGGCTCGGCCGTAGGCCGGGGAGAAGGGGATCGACGCGTCGTCGGGCTTCGGGTCTTTGCCCTCGAATCGGGCACGGAATTTATCGTGGGTGTACTCGACGGCGATGGACGGCGCGATGACCGCTTGGCCGAGGTACCACGGCCGCAGGGCCCCGTCGTTGCCCCGCGCTTCGATCACACTGATGCCCCCGATCAGCAAGCCCGCCAGCCAGAGCCCGCCGATGCACACCATCAGGATCGCGCCGCGTTGAGTGTGCCCGGCGAGCAGGTGTCCGAGCCCGGGAACCAGCCAGGCCGCCACCGCCGCGGGGATGTTCCACACCTGCTTAGACGTCGATGCGGGCGGGTTGTCGGGGTCGGTCGGCGTCAAAGCGGGCGGCCGTTTCGGGTGCGGGGTTGAACGTTGACCGAGGATTGGTACAACATGCGATTACCGAGGCATGATCTGCCGATAGTGTAACCGCCGAGGCGTCCGGTCACGCCTCGCGCACCGACCGTTCCCGTACCGAGACCAGCCGATGACACGCCAAACCGACAACACCATCGAACCCCTCGTCGACCCGCTCTCGATCTTTGCTCACGGCCGATTCCTCGCCATCGAAGACGAAGAAGACTTCGACGAATCCATCTTCTACGAAAACGACGAGGATGAAGACGAAGAGGACGAGGACTATCTCGACGACGAGGACGATGACGACGAAGACGAAGACGACGACGATGAAGACGCGGACGAGGACGAGGACTACCTCGACGAAGACGACGACGATGAGGATGACTACTTCGACGACGACGAAGACGACGAGTTCTTCGACGACGAGGACGACGACTAAACCCTCGCGGCAGCGAGGCGACACGCCCAGCGATCGTCGCAATCGTTAGAAACCGAACCGCCCAATCGCCCGCGACGAGCGGGCTTTTTCTTGCGCCCCTTCATCCACACGAGACATCAAGCCGGCCGCCGCTTCGCCCGATAGTTATCACGTACCGCGACCGCAGGAGCAATCGCCATGGCCAATCCCAACGAGCCCAGCAAGCAACAACAGCGCGGCCCCGACCGCCGAAAGAACGTCGTCGACGCGCGCATCAACGGACTCGAACGACGCCGCGGCCCCGGCCGACGCCTCAGCGACTTCGCCAAGGCCGCCGAAGAAGGCGAGATGACCACCGAGCAGTTCTTGTTCATCCAGGCCATCAACGCGTTCAAGAAAGCCAACGACAAACCCTTCCCCACCTGGACCGAGGTGCTCGAAGTCATGCGCAAGGTCGGCTACCGCAAGACCTGCAAGATGGCCATCGACCTGCCTCAGTGCGAAGACTGGACCGAGCCCGGCGACGCGCCCGCCTTCCCGCCCTCGGCATCGGAAGCGAGCGACGAACGCGACGCGGCGTGATCCCCACGCCGATCGATTGAAGTAAGAAGTAGTAAGTAAGAGCGGCTCAACGGCCGCTTTTTCTTTACACTCCACCCAATCGACCTTCACCCAATCACCCAATGAACCTGCCCTACAAGATCGCCGCGTTGTGCTACCTCTTCGACGAGCGCGGCCGAGTCTTGCTGCTCCACCGCGTCAAGCCGCCGAACCAGGACCTCTACTCGCCCATCGGCGGTAAGCTCGAACAGGCGCTCGGTGAGAGCCCGACCGCCTGCGCCAAACGCGAAATCAAAGAAGAGGCCGGCCTCGACATCCCCCTCGCCGACCTGCACCTCACCGGCATCGTCTCGGAGACCGCGTACCTCGGCCAGACCCACTGGCTCATGTTCCTCTACGAGGTCACCCGCCCCGTCGAGATCGCGAAAGAGGCCATGCAATTCGACGAAGGCCGACTCGAATGGCACGAGCCCGAGCGGATCCACGAACTGCCCATCCCGCTCACCGACCGCGGCGTCATCTGGCCGATGTTCTG
This sequence comes from Phycisphaeraceae bacterium, assembly GCA_049605275.1. Classification (GTDB taxonomy): domain Bacteria; phylum Planctomycetota; class Phycisphaerae; order Phycisphaerales; family Phycisphaeraceae; genus JAHQVV01. Next base: position 4,519 of record JBMYUK010000069.1, on the reverse strand, counting down.
GAAGCACCGCGGCTCGTTCTTCGCCGCCCACATCGACTGCTCCACCATGCCGATGCGCTGGCGCCTCGAACAGCCCGGCTCGGACGACTGGCAACCCCTCGCACCCGGCTCGATCGCCGCTCCAAGCCCTAAAACCCCTACAACCCGATAACACCCGGCAACACCCGTCGCATCCGGGTTGGCTCGCCGACGAACCGCGGATAAACTTGATCGCAAGCCAAGACTGGCCGATGATCCCCTTGGCCCACCGGCCAAACCAGACCGATCCACCCACACGATCCAACGATCCATCAAGGACACCCTGATGAAACGCATCCTCGGCCTCGCCTTCGTCTCCGCTCTCTTCCTCAACGCCGCTACCGGGTGCTCCAGCTACTCCGAAGATCGCGACGTTTTCAAGTCCACCTACATGAGCCCCAAGTCGGTCTACGTCGTCTACAAGCCGTCGAACGAAACCGCATGGTCCTACGACGTACCGCCCCAGCACATCCTCGTCGTCGAACGCGACGCCGAAGACTCTAGCATGGCCTGGGCCACCCAGCCTAAGAGCTACCCCACCACGCTCATGTGGGAGCTCTACCCCATCACCGCCAGCGAATCCATCCTCCAGAACGGGCACTACCTCGGCTCGCCCATCGAGTCCGGCGTCGTCGAACTCAACGGCACCCCGCTCGTCATCGGCTCGACCGTCGGCAGCGCCATCGACCCGAGCACCGTCCCCACCGATCGCGACATCGAAGACATCGAGCAAGACCTCGACGACTTGCCCGAGCCCGACGCCGCCGAAGAAGCCGCCGAGTAAATCAGGCACCATCCGTATTCAAAAAAGCACCGCAACACGGCGGTGCTTTTTTTAATATCACTCAAGCAACCCCGACCAAGCCCGCAGCTTGCCCGCTTCGGGGCACGCTGCGCGGGTTCCGCCTCGGTCTATCGGTCGTCTCAAAACGGAAGCCGACTTATACGTATCCCACAAAAACCTCGCGCGTCTTGATAGCCGCCGCGTAACACGCGGGGGTCGAGTCGGCTGGGGTCTATTCGGCGAGTCCGTGATTAAAGAAGGAAAAGGCTCGACCCCCGTGCGTTGCCCGGCGGCTAAGCAACGCGTCAATACTGATTGACATGCGACTCACTTCAGTTCCACCGACCAATACGCGTTATCGAGAAACGCCTTCCAGCTCTCGTACTTGCCGCTGCCCAGACGCAGGTGCAGGACCGGGTTGGTCTTCGGCTTGGTCGGTTTTTTGACCAGCGGCATCGACGCCTGCTTCGGGGTTCGGCCGCCCTTGCGCGTGTTGCAACGCACGCAGCAGCAGACCAGGTTCTCCCAGCTCGCGCCGCCGCCCTGACTGCGCGGCACGACGTGGTCCAACGAAAGCTCGGAGGTCGAAAATTTGCCGCCGCAGTACTGGCACCGGTTGTGATCGCGGGCGAAGATGTTCCGCCGATTGAGCTTGACGTCGTTGCGCGGCAGCTTGTCGTAGCCGAACAGCCGGATCACCTTGGGCACCGCGAGTTGCATCCGCACCGTCCGCACCCACTCGTAAGGGTCCTCGTCATCGGACGACTCGAACAAATGACGGTAGTCCTCGGAGAGGTCCGCCCAGTCGCCGAAGCCGTAGCCGGTGTACGACCCGTCGTCGACGCGGATGACCTCGGCCATGTCTTTGCACAGCATCGAAAACGCCCGCCGAGCATCGACGACGCGCACCGCCATCCACATTTTGTTGAGGACCAGGACGTGAGAGTTCAGAGCAGTCGCCGCAGCATCCATGAGCAATCAAGGGGTTGGGGCTAAGAATCTGACTACGGAGTCTATCGGTCGATTCGGCCCGAAGCAACGTGAAACCTTTGTGAGCGAGCCCGAGCGCAGCGTTGGCTTGACGAACCAGCCTTGCCGTGTTTCAATGCGTAGCTCGCCCGCCTCGGCCGGCGACAACACCACCCCGACCCCGGGCGGTTGCCAGAGCGGCCAAATGGAGCGGACTGTAACTCCGCTGGCTTACGCCTACGTAGGTTCGAATCCTACACCGCCCACTTCAAACCCCGTCAACCCGGCGGGGTTTTTTCATGCGCCGTTGTTCAAACCACAGATGCACGCGGATTCACACTGATCCAAGACAATCTCACCGCAGAGTTCGCAGACGGGCGCAGAGGCAATCATTAAAAGTCTCTGCGGCCTTCTGCGCACGCTGCGGTAAAACTGGCTTGATGCCTTGATCCGATTCCATCCGTGCACGTCTGTGGTTACAAATAACGCATCACATCAAACAAGAAACCGCCGGGTGGCGCGCCGGCGGTTCGGGATGGCATCGTTGATGCCAAGAGGTCTAATGTTATTCGCATCAGTGTAACGCAACACCGGTCAATAATTCAAAGGCCTCTTCATATTTTTTTGTCGTGTTGGTCAACACGTCGTCGGGCAACAACGGGCCGGGCGACTGCTTGTTCCATCGACCTTGCGCGACGAGGTCTTCGAGATAGTTGCGCACGTACTGTTTGTCGTAGCTGTCCTGATCGCGGCCGGGCTCGTAACGCGCAGCAGACCAGTAGCGCGAGCTGTCGGGCGTGAGCACTTCGTCGATGAGGATCGGCGTGTCGTCCTTCGCGTCGATCGGCACGCCGAACTCAAACTTTGTGTCCGCCAGGATGATCCCGCGCTCGGCCGCGTAATCGTGCGCCATCGCGTAGACCGTCAGCGACAAGTCGCGCAGCACCTCCATCTTCAGCGTGCCAACCAACTCGCAAGCACGATGAAACGAGATGTTCTCGTCGTGCTCGCCCTGCTCCGCCTTCGTGGCAGGGGTGAAGATCGGCTCGGGCAGCTTCGCGCACTGCGTCAATCCCGCGGGCAGTTCGACGCCGCAGACCCGTTGGTTTTGCTGGTATTGCTTCCACCCCGAGCCCGCGAGATAGCCCCGCACGACGCACTCGATCGGCACGACCTCGGTCTTACGCCCGATCATGACGCAGCTCCGCAGCCGATTGATCTGTTCGTCGCTGAGGCCTCGTACGTCCGCCGGGTCGGTGGACAGCACGTGCGTCTGCAGCTTGTAGCCGAGCTTCTCGCGGATCATCTCGAACCAGAACGCCGACATCTGCGTGAGCAGCCTGCCCTTGCCCGCCGGCCCGTTGGGCATCACGACATCGAACGCGCTGAGCCGATCGGTCGCGACGAGCAACAGCGCCTCGGTGCCGTCTTTTGTCTCACAATCGTACACATCGCGCACCTTGCCCTGTCGCTTGTTACGCAGCGGTAGATCGGTCGTCATCAATGCGGCGTCTGTATCCATCCGAGCATTGAACCACGAAGCGAAAGCCGTGACAATCCAGCTATGAAACGAATCCTCATCGCGTTGTTGTTCTCACTGTCCGTGTGCCTGCCCGTCGTGTGCCAAGGCGATCAACCGCCGCACCGCCCGAACATCCTTTTCATTTTTGCCGACGATTGGGGATACGGGGATTTGTCTTGTCGCGGACACGCGGTCATCGAGACGCCCAACCTCGATCGGCTATTCGAGCAAGGCATCGATATCCGGGACTTCACTGTCGCATCGGGTGTCTGCTCGCCCTCCCGCACCGCGTTGATGACCGGCCACTTCCCCGCGCGCTACCGCATCAACCGACACTTTCATCACGTCCGCCACCATCAGAAAACCGGGATGCCCGACTGGCTCGATCCCGACGCCCCGATGCTGCCGCGCCAACTCAAGCGAGCCGGCTACGCGACCTATCACATCGGCAAGTGGCACCTCACCGGCAACCCGATCACCGATGCGCCGCTGCCCACCGCCTACGGCTACGACGCCGCCTGGGTCTGGAACGGCCCGGGCCCGGAGATCGACTCTCAGGGCGTCTGGGACAAGACCATCGATGTCATCCAGCAAGAACGCGACAAGCCCTTCTTCATCAACCTCTGGCTCAACGAAACGCACACGCCCCACTTCCCGACGAAGAAGTGGCTCGAGCACTACGCGGCGAAAGGACTGGACGAGCGCGAGCGCGTCTACCCCGCCGTGGCGAGCAACGCCGACGAAGAAATCGGGCGCGTCCTCAAGGCCGTGGACGAGGCGGGTCTGACCGACAACACGCTGGTTATCTTCACCAGCGACAACGGCCCGGAGTACCCGCTCGAGCGCCGAAAGAAGAACATGACGATGGACCACCCCGAGTTGGGCAAGGGCCTGAACACGTGGTACTCGCTGGGCTCGGCGGGTGATCTGAAAGGCAAGAAGCGCAGCCTGCACGAAGGCGGCATCCGCGTGCCGTTCGTGATGCGTTGGCCCGCGGGGATCAAGCAGCAGATCGATTACGAAATGAGCATGTTCACGGCCGTCGATCTGTTCCCAACGCTGTGCGCGATCGCCGATGCGCCGATGCCGCCGGGGTACCGGGCCGACGGCGAAGACCGATCGAGCCTGCTCGATTCCGTAATCGGCCCGCGCGAGAAGCACATCTTCTGGTACTGGCCCAACGGCAGGGACGGGGACAACTGGGCCCAGGCCGCGATCCGTGAAAA
>JBMYUK010000068.1:0-9682 GCA_049605275.1 Phycisphaeraceae bacterium | reverse complement strand
TGCAGACCATCTGCGATCCCAACCGCATCGATGTGGGATTCGGCGACGACCCACAGCGCGGAACCAGAGCCCGTCATACGCGGCTCGCGCCCGAGTTGTTCGATCGCTTCGGCCGCCTGCCTGATCTCTGGACACACCCGACCGGCCGCGGCGTACAGATCGTTGTGGACGGGGGGGATGCGATCGGCTCGCTTCCACGATTCGATGAGGTCGGACGAGATCGGCCGCGCGGGCGATTCGTCGTAAGCCCGATACACCGCGCCGGTCGGACAGGCGCCGGCCGGGAACACGAGCACGCAGTCGAACGCACGCAGCCCGTCGATCGGCTCGACGATGTCGCCGATGCCCGTGACCAGCGCCGCGGGCCGACCGAGCAGCGCTTGGACCAGGAACGCGACGTCGGCCCCGAGTCCACGGGCCAGGTCGATCAGTGCGCCTTCCGCAACGTTCAAGTCGTAGAGCCGGGCGAGCCCTAGCAGCATCGCCGCGGCGTTCGACGATCCCCCGCCCAGCCCCGCGCCCGCCGGGATGCGCTTCACAAGGTCGCACGCCACCGGCAAGGCCCGACCGACATGTTCCTCCATCAACGAGCTGGCGCGGAACACCAGGTCGCGCTCAATCGGCCAATTGATCACCTGCCGCTTGGGCGCATCGCTCGCGAACCGGCGGTCGAACCGGCTCGGCCCGTCCGCGATCCGCCGGAGCTTCAACGCGTCGCCGATGTCCAGCGCGACCATCACGCTCGCGATCGGGTGCAGCCCGTCCTCGCGCGCGGGTCCCACCGCCAGCGTGAGGTTCAGCTTCGCCGGGCAGCGGATCGTCAGCGTCTTGTCGGCCATGCGGTTCGCCACGGGCAAGTAGTGTAGCGCATCGATCACGCGCCACGCGCATCAAAAAAGGCAGGCTCGCTCGGCCTGCCCTCTTTTTAATTTTTCGTTCGACTCAGTAAGACGGGCTCGTCTGATCCGTGAGCTTCAGCGACGGCGACGCCTGCTCGTCGGCGATCACTTCGCCGCTGGCGGGCAGATCGAGCAGCGTGAGGATCTGATCGGGCGCGAGGCCGAGGTTAACCGCGCCGTGCAGCGTCGCCCAGGTGCGTCGCGCGAGCGTCTGATCGCCGAGCGAGTCGGACCAGCCCGCGAGGATGCGGCGGACGATGCTGGGCAAGGCCTCGGACTGCTGCTGCTTGCCGATCGACGCCAGCCAGAACATCAGCCGATACTGCTCGGGCTGCTCCGCCGCGACACGGGCGTACATCAGCACCGTCTTACTCACCGGCGAGCCCAACTCGGCGTGCTCGGCCACCGCGTCGAACCGACGCTGACAGACCGCGTCGAGCAGCTGCCGTTTGTCTTTGAAGTAGCGATAGATCGAGCCCACCGCGCAGTCCAATTGCTTGGCGATCGTACGGATCGTCGTGCCGTCGTAGCCCTTCTCACGCAGGACCCGTGCGGTGGCGTCGAGGATCTGCGAGCGATCGAGGCAGGTCGGCGTCTTGATCGACGGCGTCGGGTCCGACACGTCCTCGGCGGTGCGGCTGATCGGTGTCGGCATCACGAAGCCGGGGTGGGTCAGTCGTCGGGCGGGTTCGTTGTGGCCGGTTGGCGGGGTGCTTCCTGCGTTCATGAAAGTTCACCTCCCTGTGAACTTGAGTGTGCGATGTCGTCTGGGCTTGCCCTTCAAGCCTCGACAATGATGTTATCGGCTCCAGTCTAGCCAGACGATCAAAGTTCGTTGTAATTTTTTCAGGAAAGCCCCAGCACCAGCCAACACAACACCGCCCCCGCCAGCGCCGCCAACGCCGCGGTCAACGGCAGCGCGTGCCGATCACGCCAACGCATCAGCCGCATCAACGCGCTCGCTCGATACACCGACACCGGCCGACCCGTGCGATACGCCGACAGATCGCCCACCATCGCAGCCACCGACGCGTAACGCTCCGCCGGCTCCTTCGCCAACGCCTTCAAACAGATCGCCTCCAACTCACCCGGCACCGCACGATCCGGCGACACCTCCGAGGGCACCGGCGTTGGCCGATCCAGCACCTGACCCAACACCTCCTCCACGTCGTTGCCCCAAACCAGGTTCTTATTCGTCAGCATCTCGAACAAGATCGAACCCAGGTTGTACACGTCCGTCCGCTCGTCCAGGCCCGCGTCACCACGAGCCTGCTCCGGCGACATGTACAAAGGCGTGCCGTAACGCTTGCCCGGCTGCGTCAGCTCCAACGACACCATCGCCTTTCCGCTCGTCGCCTTCTCCACCGCCTCCTCAACCTCGCTCCCCTCACGCTCACCACGAACCTTCGCCAGGCCCCAGTCCAGCACCGTCACCTCCCCGAACGCACCCACCAAAATATTCGCCGGCTTCAAGTCCCGATGGATCACCCCCTGCGCGTGCGCATACGACACCGTCTGACACGCCTGGATCAACACGTCCACCAACACCGCCAACGGATACGCCGCGACCGCCGCCTTGTCCTTCGCCGAAATCGACAGCAAGATCGAACGCAAATCCCTCCCCTCCAGCCGCTTCATCGTGAAGAACAACACCCCCGACCGATCCCGACCCAACTCGTACACCGGCACAGTCCCGGGGTGCGGGATCATCGCCGTCACCCGCGCCTCCCGCAGAAACCGGGCCGTCTCCAACTCCGAGTCCTGCAAGTGCGCGTGCAACGTCTTGTACACCACCCGCCGATGCAGGTTTTTATCCAGGCACGTCTGCAACTCCGCCGTCCCGCCCTCGGTCAACGGCTCAAAGTCCGCGTACTTCAGCGAGCCGCTGAGCCACTGCCGAGGCATCGGCGCATCGGTCTCGGCGATATCGATCGGCTGCGCTCGCTCGGTCTGGTTAGGTATTTCGTCGGGCATCCGGGCATCCTGAACCCCTAGCCTACCTCGCCATCGCCAACCCCGACACATCGATCCGCCCCCGAAGCCGCCGGTTCACAACCGAGCGGACCCGTGCATCGATTGGTTTACCCACCGCCTCGCGCTGTCGACCGCACGCAGAGCGGGTCGTAGCCGCCGCGTCACCACGCAGGGACAATGCGTGAAAAATGTACGCTTCCCTTTTTCCTCTTGTTCCTATCTTTTCACATCCGATCTGCTATCGATGCGCTGATGTGTAGACTTAAGTGTTCATGAACGTACACCCCAACCAACCGAGAGCGGATTCACAATGGCTTCAAGCGATGCGTTCCCAAGGTCATCAACGCAATCAAGACGCTCGTCTGGCCCCTGTTGACGCACAGCAGAGCCGGGCGAGGTATCGCGTGCTGATGCAACGGGTGTCGCGCGTGGGGTCGAGCAAGGGGCTGAGGAGCAAAGCGGATGACGCAGCAACGATCCGACTGGCCAGAATACTCAGCGGCCGACCGGCTGATGGCGATGCTGGCCAAGGCGTTTGACCAATCAAACACCCCATACGTCGTGATCGGAGGGCAGGCGGTCGTGCAGCACGGCTACAGCCGGGCGACGCTCGACGTCGACGTGTCCCTCGCCATCAGCACCGACGGCATCCGCCCAATCATCAACCTGCTCGACGGCCTCGGCTTCGAAGCGCGTTTTGCGCAGGACGAGACAACCCTGGCCGTGTCGCAAGCCTACTTCGCGATCCACCGAGGCATCGGGATCGAAGCAGATTTTACTTTTGTCGATGCCCCCTATCTCAACGTCGCGATCCAGCGTGCAGACGTACACACGATCGAAGGCTATCCGGTCCGCTTCTTGTGCCTCGAAGACCTGTTGATCCACAAAGTGCTGGCATCAAGAAAGCAGGACCTCGCGGATGTCGAGCAGCTGCTGATCCTCAACAACAAGATCGACCACGATGAAGTCGAACACTGGCTCGCGTCGTTCGAGCCGCTGGTCGAGGCGGATTTAGTGAAGAATTACCGGGATTTGCGCCGCGGGCTTGAGCGAAGCGGCGACGCGTGATCGCGCCGTGGGCAACCTGCCCATCGCCCTTTTGATGCATCATTTGTGCAATCGGGTGGCCGGGGACGAGCCCGCGAGCCCTCGGAACAGATGCCAACAGATGAGTCAAATTGCGATTCGTTCCGGGGGGTCGCCAAGCCTCCACCCCGGCCACCCGCCGATACGATTCAAGGCGCTGCCGCGATGAGGCTATGTGATTATGTACTGGCGGCTGGCTTTCACGATTCATCCCTCGTGGCGTTGCACACGACGGCTTCAGGGGCGTCCGATGCCCGCCGCGGTGGGTTGGCGGAGTTGGTTGGCGGGCCTTGCAGTGCGTTAGTTCGTCCGCTCGGTTGTAAAACGGTGGCTAGGAAAAACCTGCACTGCTGATTGAAAAGACTGACCTAGAAAGTGTCAGATACCATTCTCTGAACGCGAGCGTTACGCCCCGTCTGTCACACACCCGTGCGACGCGTCTTGCACGACCTTGATGTATTTCCACAGGGTGCCGCGGTTGGCTTTGTAGGCCGGTTGGACCCAGGCGGCTTTGCGGGCGGTGAGTTCGTCGGCGCTGACCGCGACGCTGATCTCGTGGGTTTCGTCGTCGATGGTGATCTCGTCGCCGTCTTGGACGAGGGCGATGGGGCCGCCTTCTTGGGCTTCGGGGACTACGTGGCCGATGATGAAGCCGTGAGAGCCGCCGGAGAATCGGCCGTCGGTGATGAGGGCGACGTCGTCGAGGAAGCCTGCGCCGGCGAGGGCGCTGGTGGGGGTGAGCATCTCGGGCATGCCGGGGCCGCCTTTGGGGCCTTCGTATCGGATGACGATGACGTCGCCGGAGCTGATCTTGCCGTCCTCGAGACCTTGGATCATGTCTTCTTCGCAGTCGAAGACTCGGGCCGGGCCGGTGAAGCGCAGGCCTTGCTTGCCGGTGATCTTGCCGACGGCGCCGCCGGGCGCGAGGTTGCCCTTGAGGATGGAGATGTGGCCTTTGGCTTTGAGGGGGGCGTCGATCGGGTGGACGATATCCTGGTCGGGCTTGAGGTCGTCGTAGCTTTCTGCGTTCTCGGCGACGGTCTTGCCGGTGACTGTTTTTTGTGATCCGTCGATGAGGCCTTCGGCAAGTAGGTATTTGATGACGCCGGGGACGCCGCCGACGTCGTGGAGTTCTTCCATGACGTACTTGCCCGAGGGCTTGAGATCGGCGAGCAGGGGCACGCGGTTGCTGACGCTGAGGAAGTCGTCGATTGACAACTCGATGTCAAACGCGTGTGCCATGGCGATCAGGTGCAGCACGGCGTTGGTCGATCCGCCGAGCACGGTGATGAGCACCATCGCGTTTTCGAAGGATTGGCGCGTGACGATGTCGCGTGGCTTGAGGTCTTCTTCGAGCATGCCGAGGATGCGCTTACCGGCGCGGACACACTCGTCGGCCTTGAGCCCGTCCTCGGCGGGTGTGCAGGACGAGTAGGGCAGGCTGAGCCCGAGCATCTCGATCGCGCTGGCCATGGTGTTGGCGGTGTACATCCCGCCGCAGGCACCGGCCCCGGGGCAACTCTTGGCGACGATGGTTTGTCGTTCGTCTTCGGTGATCGTGCCGGCGATGGATTGGCCGAAGGATTGGAAGGCGCTGACGACATCGAGCTTTTCTTCCTGTCCTTTGATGGTTGCGCAGCCGGGCTTGATCGTTCCGCCGTAGACCATGATCGCCGGGCGGTTGAGCCGGCCCATCGCGATGACGACGCCGGGCATGTTCTTGTCGCAGCCGGGCAGGGCGACGAGCGCGTCGTACCACTGTGCGCCCATGATCGTCTCGATGGAGTCGGCGATCAGGTCGCGGGATTGCAAGGAGAAGGACATGCCGTCGGTGCCCATGGAGATGCCGTCGGACACGCCGATGGTGTTGAATCGCATGGGGACCATGTCGGCTTGCTGGACGCCTTGTTCGACTTGGAGGGCGAGGTCGTTGAGGTGCATGTTGCAGGGGTTGCCGGCGTACCAGCACGAGCCGATGCCGACCTGGGGCTTGTTGAGATCGTCGGGCGTGATGCCGGTGGCGAGCAGCATGGCCTGGCTGGCGCCCTGGGCTTTGGGTTGGGTGATGCGGGCGGAGTATTTGTTGAGGGCGTGGTCGGTCATGTCGATCCGGGGTTAAAGGCGGATCGAGATTGTAAACCAGCGCGGGCGTCGGCGGCTTGGGCGGGGCGAAGGGTGTGTCGCTGCGTCGTGTCGGTTTCGCGATGAGACAGTCGGCGCGCTAGAAACGCGATAAAGGGTTCGATTCGAGCGCAGGGTCGCGGGGCAAAGTCGTATGATGGCGTCATGCACACGAAGCCCTCTCTGTCGGTCGTTGCCGCGGCGCTGTTGTCGGCCTTGTATTTGTTGTCTGGATGCGGGGATGCCGCTGCGCCCGAGCCGCCGCCGCCCGCGTCGGTGACGGTGGCAAATCCGGTGGTGCAGACGGCGACGCGATATCACGAGTACACGGGCAACACCGTGGCGGTGAATCAGGTGGACATCGTGGCGCGCGTGCCAGGCATGCTGGTCAAGCAGAATTACGCGCTGCTTGGCGAGGACAATCGGGTGTCGCGCGTCGAGGTGGACGAGGTGCTGTTTGAGATCGAGCACGAGCCGTATGAGATCGCGGTGGCGACGGCGGAGGCGGACGTGAAGCGATCGCAGGCGCTCGAGTCGGCGGCCAAGTCGGTGCTCGCGAACGTGCAGACGTCGTTTGATCGCGGTGCGGCGTCGGAACTCGACCTAACGACGGCCAAGGCGGAATACCAGCAGCGGCAGGCCGAGCGTCTGGCGAGCGAGGCGAAGCTGTCGCAGGCCGAGTTGGAGTTGTCGTACACGTACGTCAAGTCGCCGATCGCCGGTGAGGTGTCGCGGAACCTCGTGGATGTCGGGACGTATGTGGGCGGCAACGGGCCGACGGTGCTGACGCGGGTGACGCAGGTCAAGCCGATCTACGTTTACTTTGATGTGAGCGAGACGATCGTTCAGCAGTACATCAATCGCGCGGCGGCTCGGGGACAAGAGGTAGCGGACAACCCGCCGCCGCTGGAGTTGGCGACTTCGTCTGATCCGAAGGGCACGTACTCGCACGCGGGCACGGTGGACTGGTGGGATCGATCGGTGGACACGGGGACGGGGACGATCGTGGTGCGCGGCCGGCTGGATAACGCGGACGGCTCGCTGGTGCCGGGTCTGTTCGTGCGTGTGCGCGTGCCGTTCGAGGAGATGCCGGAAGCGGTGCTGGTGAAGGAAGAGGCGATCGGGACGGACCTCGCGGGTAAGTACTTGTTGACGGTGGTCGAGAACGAGCAGGGGCAGGCCGTGGTGAAGCGGCAGCCGATCACGCTGGTGATGCGGGTGGGCGACGGGATGTACGTCGTCGACGGGCTCGCGCCCGATGCGCAGTACATCACGGTCGGGATTCAGAAGGTGCGTCCGGGGATGCCGGTCCGTCCGACGGTTGCGAACCAGCCGTCTACTCCCGCTGAGCCATCCGCTCCCGCCGAGGCACCCGACGGAGACGACGCGTGATCTCAGCCTTCTTCATCGACCGCCCGGTTTTCGCGACCGTCACCGCATTGCTTATGGTCTTGCTCGGAGCGATCAGCCTGCCGCTGTTGCCCGTCGAGCAGTACCCGGAGATCGCGCCGCCGAACGTGCAGATCACCGCGAGCTACCCCGGTGCCGACCCCGCAACGATCGTCAACACCGTCACCGCGCCGATCGAGCAGGAGGTCAACGGCGTCGAGGGCATGATCTACATGAAGTCGACGACCGACCAGACCGGCCGCGTCTCGATCAACGTCACGTTCGAACTGGGCACGGACCCGGACCAGGCGGTGGTGTACACGCAGAACCGCGTCGCCGCCGCCGAGCCGAGGTTGCCGGCGGAAGTGCGTTCGCGCGGCGTGCAGGTGAAGAAGCGCTCGCCGAGTTTGCTGATGGTCGCGTCGCTGTATTCGCCGGATCAGAGCTACGACTTCCTGTCGCTGTCCAACTACACGACGCTGTACCTCAAGGACGAACTCGCGCGGATCGAAGGCGTCAGCGAGGTCTTCATCTTCGGCGGCCAGGACTACGCGATGCGCATCTGGCTCGACCCAGACCAACTCGCATCGCGCGACCTGACGACGGTGGATGTGCTCAACGCGCTGCGCGAGCAGAACGTGCAGGTCGCCGCCGGTCGGATCGGCGCGCCGCCCGCGAAAGCCGAGGGCGCGTTCGAGTACATCGTGAATAGCGAAGGCCGGCTCAAGACCGCCGAGCAGTTCGAGAACATCATCCTCAAGACCGCCGAGGCCGAGGTCGACGACCAGACCGTCACGCGAACGCTTCGGCTTAAGGACGTCGCCCGCGTCGAACTGGGCGCGGAAACTTACGACTGGAACGCGCGGCTCAACGGCCAGCCCGGGGTCGGCATCGGCATCTATCAGATGCCCGGGTCCAACGCGATCGACGTCGCCGACGCCGTCAAGCAGCGCCTCGACGAACTCGCCGAATCGTTCCCGCAGGGCGTCGAGCACCGGATTACGTTCGACTTCACCGACTTCGTCCGCTCGTCGGTGAAAGAGGTTACGACGACGCTGTTTATCGCGGCGCTGCTGGTCGTCGTCATCACGTTCATCTTCCTGCAGGACTGGCGGGCGACGATCGTGCCGACGGTGACGATCCCCGTGTCGCTGATCGCGACCTTCGCGGTGATGCTCGTCTTCGGTTTCAGCATCAACCTCTTCACCCTCTTCGGGATGATCTTGGCCATCGGCATCGTGGTGGACGACGCGATCGTCGTCGTCGAAGACACCTCCCGCCGAATCACCGAGGGCATGAAGCCGCGCGACGCCGCCAAGGCAACGATGAACGAGGTCAGCGGTGCGCTCGTCGCGACGACGCTTGTTGTCCTCGCCGTCTTCATCCCCGCCGCGATGATCGGCGGGCTCACCGGCACGCTCTACCAGCAGTTCGCGCTCACCATCGTCTTCGCCACCTGCTTCTCGACGATCAACGCCCTGACGCTCAGCCCGATGCTCTGTGCGCTGATCCTCAAGCCCGCCAAGCCCGTCCGGTTCCCGCTCTTTAAGCTCTTCAACGCGACCCTCGACAAGACCCGCGACGGCTACCTCTGGTTCGTTAACAAGGGCATCCGCCTCGCCGTCCTCACCGTACTTCTCTTCGGCGGGATCACCGCGGCCTCGGCCTTCGGCTTCAAACTCATCCCCACCGGATTCCTGCCCAACGAAGACCAGGGCTACTTCTTCGTCAACATCCAACTGCCCGACGGATCGACCGGCGATCGCACGCTCGAAGTGCTCGAGCGCGTCGAAAAGATGGCGGGTCAACAACCCGGCGTCCGAGACGTCTTCAGCGTGCAGGGCTTTTCGCTGCTCTCCGGCACGATCGCTTCGAATAACGCCATGGCCATCGTGATCCTCGACAACTGGGACAAGCGCGACGCCCCCTCCCAAAGCCTCGACGCGATCCTCGGCGGGCTCGGCCAGCAGTTCGCCGGCATCAACGAAGCGATCGTCTTCCCCTTCGCCCCGCCCGCGATCACCGGCATCGGACAGGCCGGCGGCGTCGAGTACGAACTGCAGGACGTCGGCGCCAACGGCTACCTCGCGCTCCAACAGGCCGCCGACGCCATGGTCTTCGGTGCCTTCCAGCACCCCGATCTCCAGCGCCCCTTCACCGGCTACCGCGCGACGACGCCACAGCTCTTCGTCGACATCGACGAGCAAAAAGCA
>JBMYUK010000067.1:0-9727 GCA_049605275.1 Phycisphaeraceae bacterium | reverse complement strand
ACGGCGGACGCGGCGGCCGGTATCCTTCGAGCTCTGCGAGTGGTGCATCTCGTTGAGGAAGACCCGGGACTCCCAGCCCTCGTGCTCGGTGTCGATCGTCTCACCGGTCGAGATGAAGCGACCACCGTTGTAGACGAGGTCCGTGATGAGGCCGCGGACGTTGATGCCGCGGCTGAAGCGGGACTGGTCGTCGACGGCGAGAATAAACGCCTCTCCGTATTTGATGCGCTGCTCGATCTCTCGGAAGATTGCACGGTCGTCGCTCAAGCCGGACTCGCCGTGGGCCATCTTGACGATGGCGTTGGAGTGGTCGATCCCCAGCCGGTCCAGGCCAGCGCGGACTTCGCGGACCTGGTCTTCGGGGGATTTAGGGTTCTGCATGTCTGTCGATGTTCTGGCAATGATGAACAGTTGCATTATTGGGCTCCCATAAATGCAGTTACCGCGCCTTAAACTGTTTTGAGGCGCGCATTGATCGCGCTCGTGCATGGTGCTGCTCCTTTGGAGCACAACGCCCAACACGACAGCACGGCAACATGCCGTACCATGGACTAGGCAGTTGCGCACCGAGTAATTAAGAAAAAACCCCGGGAAATTATTCAGATATCACGCAGATCGTTCGACATGCGCACGCGGCGATTATGTCGACGCTCGTCATAGATAGTGCTGTAGTGGAAAATGGCCAAGTTGATCCCCGAGAGCAGCAGCTCGTATCTTTCTCGACAGTCGTCTAGTAGCCAGTCGCCGATGAGACGTCGGCCCGTTGTTGTCTGAATGAACATCGCGGATGCCGGGTGCAGGCCGAAGATATGTCCATGAAAGAGGTGAGCGTATTGAGTCGGGTACGCTTGAGATTTTTGCGCCATTGTGCTGTGCCAAAATCGATGGAAACGATCCCCACGATTATCCAATCTGTGATTACGGCTTAACACTTGAATCAGCTCACTCCACACAAATGAATACGCGCGATGGAAAGCAGCCTTGCTCTCGTGCGACAAAATGTCGAGCATCAGCTTCTCGCGCTCTCCCCCACGCCGCCGTCGTCCGATGGATGTCAACCACTCCTGCCAACGTCTACGTACCTCGGCAACAGCTTCATCCTGGGAAATAGGGAGTCGCTCACGCCCGGGTGCTAAGAGTTGCTCGGCCATTTCGTCATACAGTTCCCAATTTTCTTTGACGTACTCTGGCGGACCCAGCACGTCAGCCGTGGATCGGTGAAAGTCCGGAACCGGCATTGCTTCCGTGTTACGGAAAAGTGGGTTCTCCAAGTCTGTTGAAGCTTCCTCTTTTGGTTCAGTATCAAATCTTCGGCTCGGCACCGAGTCGCGGAAAACCTCACGTGCTTTCTGGTCACGGATATTTGGCAACAGCTTCGCAAGCAGGTAATTCTCTTGGACTTCTGGGTCTCGATCAGTCGATTCGGCTTGGCAGAGGTCCCAATACGCATCAACGATTGGCTGGTACATCCGAGCCGATCGATTCCGTGTTGGATAGAGCTGATTCCGGTCGAACCAAAACTGATTGATCTGGCATGGGCCGAGGTTTAGTCGCTTGTGTAGTAGATCGAGTCTGTGGAACGGTCGAAGGGCACCGCCGATTTGTGGCACGACACCGGTGGTCATGACCTGAGCAATCGCCCCAGGCTTATTGATGTGTGCTGTGACGTTGAGTGATTCCATAGAAACTTCCTTTCCCCATCCTAGCGCTGCATCACATTTTTTTCTCAGAGCGGCTGTATTTGCTCGGTGCGCAACTGCCTAGTTCATGGATATTGATCCTGAATAAGGCCACAGTTGTGCTGGACCCAGAAGCCATAAACCCCAGTAGATCGTCATGGACGCAGAATTACAGCGTTCGGCACTCCCCCGTCCGGGTGAAGTCGTTCCCAGCGGGTGTTACGCCGCCGAAGAAGGTAAGAATCTATCAGCGCGCGGGTTACTTTTTACTCCAGTGGTGGGATCCTTCCGCCGGCAAGACGCTCAACGACCGTGTCGATGGCGATCTGATTGACGCCATTGCCCGTGCCCGGGAGATCGACGCCAAGATCTTGGCCTTCCGCCGTGGCGGAGTAGTCTCCCGCGACCTCCGACACGACGCACTCGTTGACGCTTACCTGGCAGACCAGCAGCGCCGCGCCGACGCCGGGCAGATCGCCATCGGGACGGTCCAGCGCTACCGCAGTGCGCTCAGCCACTACCGTGACTTCGTAGACACCGCCGACCTTGATCGGCGCTACCGCCGGGTGAGCCTGGTGGACCGAGCATTCGCGCTGGACTTCGCGGCTTTCCTCAAGCAACGCGTCGTCGCCGCTAACGGGCGAGACAAAGGCAACAAACGACCGCTTAAGTCGATCAACTTTGTGCTCGACTCGACTCGCGCGATGTACGAGTGGGCGGCCGACCCACACCGTGGCGATCTAATGCCCGACGGCTTCCGCAACCCGTTCCTCCGCGACGTTGTTGCTCGCCGCAAGGTCCCGACGAACCCACTGGGGGAGCCGGACATCACGATGACGATGGCAGAAGAGTTCCTCGCGGTGTGCGACTCGTTCCAGATACGCCTCTTCGCACCAATGGTCCTCTACGGCCTGCGTGCCGCCGAGCCGATCCTCATCTGCCACGAGCACCTGACTGACAGCTTCCTGCACATCAACTGTATCCCGGAGCTCGACTTCCTCACCAAGGGACACCGCGATAAGTCATTGCCTCTATTGCCCGAAGTCCGCCAGCTGCTCGTCGGCGATGATGCAGCAGTAGCGGGACTGATCTTTAATCGACGAGGTGTGAGCGAGGGCAAGCTGAACCCGCCTCTCGCTGGGTATAGCCTTCAGGATTTGACCGCTGCCTATCGTTATCGTGTTCGGCAGCTTAAGACCGCCGACGCTGCGGGGAGAGAGAAGGTTCTGGATGCCGTACTCAACGACGCTGGCGGTCTGACCTACAAGCGGATCGAGGGCGAGTTCAAGCGCATTGCCAAGGCGCTCGGCTGGCCGGAAGAAGCGACCATGAAAGACTTCAGGCATCTGTTCAACACCACGATGGCCAATGCCGGCCTATCACTCGAAGAACGCGCCTACCTGATGGGGCAGGCACCCACCAAGCACGTCAACATGGTTTACATTCACCACAACGCATTGGTTGAGAAATACAAGGCCGCAGCCAACGAGCACTACGAAGGCGTACTCGAGCTGTTAAAGCAAGCGAATGGTACCGCTAAGGGCTAAGTTTCCCTCATTCATTATGACGCAAAAAAGCCAAAAATTCAGTGCTTATCCATGTCCTGTATTGGTAATCGTTCCGTTAATACCGAGATACCCGGTCGCTGGCGCATCGCCTCCTCGAACTGCTTGCGCCATGTGTGCTCACGGGTGTGCGTGTAGTGTCCGGTCATCGACAAGGGCGTGCCCGTCCGGTCGCCGGTGTTGGGGGCATGACCCATCAATTGCATGCGGATCAAAGGATCGACATTGCCATCCTGTAGAGCGGTGGCGAAAAGGTGGCGGAATAGCTTCGGGGCCGTCAAGTCGGGGAGGCCGATCTTCTTGGTGACCTGCATGTAGCCGAGGCGGACGCGGTCTGTTCGGATCACGCCAGCGTCCCGCCAGACTTGTTGGGCAAGCTTGGCCTTTTGTGTCCTCGTCGTGGACTCGGTTTCTGACATCGCATCCTGGATCCGCTTGTCCAGCTCTACTTCGAGTTCCGCTTCGGTTAGACCACCCAGCAGCGGGCGATCCGATCCGCCAAACCTTCGACGCATGAATACCGGGCCTGTCTTGCGATCACCGATGTGAGTTTGCAGCAGTTCGGCGAGTTCCGGCATGAGGGGAACCCTTCGTTCGTTGCGGGTCTTGACCTGCCAGCCGAGATTGGGCTTGTTCCGTATCTGGATATATCGCTTTTCAAAATCCACGTCGTCTGGGAGCAGCAAGTGGGTAAGTTCTCCTGGGCGTAGCCCCGTCAACAGCAGGGTCGCGAAGATTGGGAACTGCCAGTCATCGCAGGCTTCCAGGAACTCACGCTCCTTCTCGGGTGAGAGGTCTACGAATGGCTTTGCGTCCTCCACCGGGATCCGGTCGATCTCGATCACGGAGAACGGGTTCTCGGCATAGGGCGGCATGTGTCTCCGCTTGATCGCGAAGTTGAAAAGCGACCGGCAGACTTCGAGGATGTATTTGACGCCCTTGTCGCGAAGGCGGCGCTTCGTCGCCTTCGCGTGGCCGTTGGGGGCGACCTCAAGCGTTCGGAGGTACCGCACCAGCGACTCGGCGTCGTGAACCCCAAAGCGTGATGCCTGCTTGTTGGGACTCTGCTGCGCTACGAAGTTGAGCAGGTGATCGGTTGCCGTCCGGTACCGGTTGATCGTCGCGACCGAGGATCGGAGTACGTGCTCGTGGTGCTCTAGCCAAAGTTTTCGCAACTCGACGATTGTGATGGATTGGAAGCTGGTCGCGGCCGGCGCGCCGGTTTCGAGTTGGGCATTGACCTGTGCCGCTAGTTGTCGCGCCGCGGTCTTATCGTCCGAGGCGCGGACCTGGTGCCGTTTGCTTTGCTCGTAGTAGCGAAGGTACCACACCTGTCCACGGAGGTAGACGGTGACCTTGCCGACCCGGAAGTTCTGAGATTTCGCCATGCTGAAACAGTCCCTGCAGAGAATCCAGTGCTACAAAGCGCTACAAAAAGCGCTACAAGCTGGGTTCTCTGAGACCGTCTCAGAAGTTCAAGTGCCTGTGAATACGCGAGTTGCGATTCACGGGCATCTAAGGAAGCGGAGAGGGTGGGATTCGAACCCACGGTACAGAATTACTGCACACCGGTTTTCGAAACCGGCTCCTTCAGCCGCTCGGACACCTCTCCTGAAGGCTTGGACGCGCATTCGATGCGGTCGGCGGCGGATCGGATAGCATAACAAACCGGATGCGGGTCGGCTACGATGTGAGTCATCTAATGGTGGCAGACGACGCGCTGGTCTTGGGATAGACTTGGACCCACAATGACCGATTCAAACTCCGTACCGATCACGCCCGAGACGCTTTTGCCGGGAACGCGCGTTCGTATCACGAAGCAGGTTTCGCGGTTGGGGAAGGTTCCGACCACCGCGGTGGAAGGCACTGTGGTTGCTTACGACCAGCGGAAGACGGGCTCGTGGTTCGCGCACGCCAAGGATGACAAACTTTGGCTGGATCGGCTGGAGATCGAGAAGGACGACGGGGAGATTTATATCTGCAACATCGAAGCGCACACGGTGATCGAGATCATCGCTGCGGAAGGCAGCGACCATGCGGCTTGACGACCGGGGCATGCCCGACGGCTGGCCGATGCACGAGGCGATCGAACTCGGTCCGGGTCGGGTCAAAGCGATGCTCGACGGCGACGAGGATGTCACGCTGGTCGATTGTCGATTGCCTAAAGAAAACAGCGTCGCCTCGATCGAGGGCAGCATCTTCATCCCGATGCAGGAATTGCCCGATCGCGTGGAGGAACTGGACGATTATTTAGATCGCAAACTCGTTGTCTTTTGCCATGCGGGGGTGCGATCGATGAAGGTCGCGATGTTCTTAAGAGAGCGCGGCTTCGGGGACGTCTGGTCGATGGCGGGGGGTATCGATCTGTGGTCTCAAGCGATCGACGGATCGGTGCCCCGGTATTGAATTGTGTCTCGCTTGGCCGATACTACGTGCAAGGATGCACCGCATGGCTTTATCGAACTGGCGACAACTCCACGGCGATCATTTTTCGGGCTCACGAGCGCTCGTTACGGGCGGCGCCGGGTTTATCGGTTCGCACCTTGCAGAGGCGCTAATCGATCTCGGGGCCGACGTGGTGGTGCTCGATGATTTGTCGGGTGGCGATACCAGCAACTTCGATGACTACAGAGAGCGAGCGGGCGACCGGCTTATCTTTGTCGAGGGTTCGATTCTGGATGTCGAGGTTGTGAGGTCCGTCGCCGAGGGTTGTCGATATGTGTTTCATCAGGCGGCGCTGGGTTCGGTGCCTCGGAGCGTGAACGAGCCTGTGCGGTATCACGCGGCGAACGGGACGGGGACGCTGAACGTGCTGGAGTCGGCGAGGGCTGGGGGTGTGGAGCGGGTGGTGTTCGCCGCGAGCAGCAGTGCGTACGGGGACTCGCCGACGTTGCCGAAGGTCGAGTCGATGCCGGTCTTGCCTCGCAGTCCCTACGCGGCGAACAAGGTGTATGGCGAGTCGTTGATGCGGGCTTATGCCTGCAGCTACGGGCTTGATACCGCGTGTCTTCGTTATTTCAATATTTTCGGGCCTAGGCAAAACGCGAATTCTGCATATGCGGCGGTGATCGCGGCGTTTGCGAAGGATCTGCTATCGGGGGAGCGTCCGACGATCTTCGGCGACGGCGAGCAGTCGCGCGACTTTACGTTTGTCGATAATGCGGTACACGCCAATCTGTTGGCCGCTCGGTGCGAGGCGCTCATCAGTGGCGAAGTCATGAACGTCGCGTGCGGCGAGCGTGTGACAATCAATCAACTCGCGGCGACGATGGCGGGGTTGTACGGCGTGCCCGAGTTGGAACCGATTCACCGGGACGAGCGGCCGGGTGATGTGAAGCACTCGCTCGCGGACTTATCGAAGATCCATACGATGATTGGATACGAGCCCTTGGTTGGATTCGAGGCGGGTTTATCGCCGACCTGCTCGTGGTATCGAGAAACAGTGATGGGCTGATTCGGCGGTCTGCGTTATGATGCTTTCTTCGGATTCTTTTTTCTGACCCGGCGATTCTGCGAGGGTCGCGCTGAGATAACGATGTCACAGATGCCGACGGAAACCGAGATGGGCGGAAAATTTGAGCCGCCATGCAATACGCAGTTCAACGTGTTCCTCGATAATCGCGTGGGGCGATTGATGCAGCTCTTAAAGGTGTTCGATGGTCACGCGCTGACGCTCGCGGGCTTTTCGATTCTCGAAGCGACGGGGCACGCCGTCGTCCGCATCGTCACGAGCAACGCGGATCTCGCGCGTCGGCTGCTCCAGCGTCACGACTATCCCTTTTCTGAGCAGACGATCCTGTGTGTTGAGATCGATCCGACGCACACCGTCGCCGACGTTTGTCAGTATCTGGTCACGGCAGAGGTGAGCATCAGCTACGCCTATCCGCTTTTGGTTCGGCCGCGCGGCCGATCGGTGATCGCGATGCACTGCGACGACGGCGAGTTCGCTTCGATGGTCCTACGCAATAAGCTCTTCACGATCCTCGGCGAAAACGAACTGGGCGACAACGCGACGGGCAGCTCGCCGGACGCGGAGTTGAATTGATCGTCACGTTGTTTGGTAATGCATTTGCGTTTAGCGCCCGGGTTTACCTGGCTTGAAGCGTTGCAGGCGTCGCCGCTAAACGGTGATTATTTTGGCGTGGTTTGCAGGGACAGCAATGACTGGCCCGTCATCGCCTCGGGCTTGTCGAGTCCCATTAAATCTAGTGCCGTCGGGAACAGGTCGGCGAGGCGTGCGTCGTCGCGGAGTGGTGTTTCTTTGGACAGGCCTTCGCCGACGAGGATGCAGGGGACGTCGTAGGTGGTGTGCGCGGTGTGGGGGGCGTTGGTGTCGGGATCGAACATTTGCTCTGCGTTGCCGTGGTCGGCGGTGATGATGAGTTTGCCGCCGCGTTTGAGTACGGCGTCGACGATCTCGCCGACGCAGGCATCGACGGTTTCGACGGCCTTGACTGCGGCCTCGAGTTTGCCGGTGTGGCCGACCATGTCGCCGTTGGCGAAGTTCACGAGCATAAAGTCGGGGCAGTCGACGCCGTCTTCATTCACGCGCCTCAGCACCAGTTCCTTGATGCCGGGCGCGGACATCTCGGGTTGCAAGTCGTAGGTGGCGACGCTGGGGGACTGTGCCATCTCGCGGGTTTCGCCTTCGAAGGGTTCTTCGCGGTAGTCGTTGGCGAAGAAGGTGACGTGGGGGAACTTCTCGGTCTCGGCGCAGCGGAATTGCGTTTTTCCTTGTTTGGCAAGGTATTCCCCGCCGACGTCTTGCATCTTGGGCGGTTTGGGGAAGGCGACGGTCAGGCCGGGGAACTCGGTGAAGGTCTCGTCGTAGGCGGTCATCGTGACGAATCGGAGGTTGAGCTTGTCGCCGCGGTCGAAACCTTTTTCGCCGGAGTCGGGCGAAGGCGGGACGTTGCCGTAGAAGTCGGGCTGCATGAAAGCGCGGGTGATTTCACGGGGGCGGTCGCCGCGATAGTTGTAGAAGAGGATGGTGTCGCCGTCGGCGATGGGCTGGACCTCGCCGACGCGTCGCGGGGTGATGAATTCGTCGCCGTTTTGCGAGTCGTTGGTCGGGTGGTCGTAATAGTTCTGGATGGCCTGTGCCGCGGTGTTGAAGGATGGTTCGTCGGAGCCGCGTCCCGTCAGCAGGTCGTACGCCCGCTTGACGCGTTCCCACCGGTTGTCGCGGTCCATGGCGTAGTACCGGCCGCAGATCGTTGCGATCCGCCCGGCTCCGATGTCGGCGAGCTGGGCTTCGATTTGTTCGATGAAGCCTTTACCGGTGAAGGGGCCGGTGTCGCGGCCGTCGGTGAAGAGGTGCAGCAGGATTTTGTCGGTGGGGACGCCGCGCTGTTTACAGAGCTTGACGCAGCCGTAGAGGTGGGTGAGTAGGCCGTGGACGCCGGCGTCGGACGCGATGCCTAAGAGGTGCACGCGGTGGCCGTGGCTGTTGGCGTTCTCGATCGCGTCGCAGAGAGCGTGGTTGTCGTTGAGTTCGCCCTCGCGCACGGCCTTTGTGATGCGGACGGATTCCTGGTCGACGACGCGGCCGGCACCGATGTTCTGGTGGCCGACCTCGGAGTTGCCCATGGTGTTTTCGGGCAGGCCGACGTCTTCGCCGGAGGTGTGAATGAGTGTGGCGGGGTACTCGGCCATGAGCGCATCGGTGCGCGGGGTCTTTGCGCGTTTCACGGCGTTAAAAGCGTCGTGCTCGGGGTGGGGGTTTTCGCCCCAGCCATCGCGGACGATGAGGACGACGGGTTTCGGCGTATCGGTCATGGTTGATCTCGTTTGGCTTATAGCGATTTTGAACTGTTATTGTAGAGGCTTGCCAGGGGCGGCGGCGCACGACTACGCTTTGGTCATGATGCAAACCTGTCACCACTGCGATTACGATCTCGCGGGTTCGCCGGACCGCGGGGTGTGCCCGGAATGCGGCAGGGCGTACGACAAGCACTCGAGCTACCGGATGCAGCAGGCCTACGAACCGGTGTTGTCCAAGCACATTAAGTGGGTTTCGCTGGCGGTGTTTGCGGGGTTGACGCTGATGGTCGGCGGGGCGATCGCGATCCTGAGCGACGACCGAGTGGGCGTGTTAGCGCTGACGCTGTTGATCGCGGGCTTATCGGGTTTCGGCGCGTTCGCGTACTGGCAGCAGCAACGCAACGAGCGACGCGAGAGCGAGTGAAAGACGCTAGCCGTGGCGTCGATGCGTTCAGGTCATCTCGAAGACAACGGGGTGGGTGAGGCCTTTGCTCGGGGCCATGTATTCGAGTTGGGTGATGGTGGTTTCGAGCCCTTCGAACCAGAGGTTTTCGGGTTCGCTGAGGAGGTTCATCGCGTATTTCTCGGCGGCCTTCCCCACGCGTTGCCAGGCGGGCTCGGCCATGTTCGGCGATTCGAGTCGGACCATCTTGCCGAGCAGCGTGACGACCTCGTCGTCCTTCTCATCGGAGAACAGCCAGCAGACGCTCGCGTTCTCGG
>JBMYUK010000066.1:0-9736 GCA_049605275.1 Phycisphaeraceae bacterium | reverse complement strand
ACACCGAGCGCCAAGAGAAGCCCGAAAAACAAGAACGGCGACAAGCAAAACCACAGCGCGATCTGCCGCTGCCTGGAGCGCACCTCGCGAAGCTGCGTCAGCAGCGTGTTCACCGCGATAATCACGATGAACAGCTGCGCGATGGCGATCAGCGACGCGACCAATCCGCCAATCAGATCGATCGCTTCGCTCGCGGGCAGATTCATGAACGCGACCAGGAAAAGCGAAACCCCGAGCGCAATCACCCCGCACTGACCGACGAACACCGCCCACGCCGCAAAGGGAATCCGCGCCATCACCGCCTCGTAGCACGTCGTGTCGTCGCCGATCTCAAACGACCCGCCGCACTCGGGGCACACCCCCGACGCGATGCCCGTGAGGTTGTAGTCGCAGCGGACGCAATGGTATTCGCGGCTCAAGCGAACACCACCGTTCGGTTGTCGTGGACGATGACGCGCCGCTCGAGATGCCAGCGCACCGCCCGCGCCAAGACCTGACGCTCGACGTCCCGGCCCAACCGCGTCAGCTCGCCGACCGACGCGTGGTGGCCGACGTGCGCAATATCCTGCTCGATGATCGGGCCCTGGTCGAGGTCGGCGGTGACGTAGTGCGCGGTCGCGCCGATGATCTTCACGCCGCGCTCAAACGCCTGGTGGTACGGCTTGGCACCGACGAACGCGGGCAGAAAGCTGTGGTGAATATTGATGCACCGCCCGGCCCAGCGCTCGCAAAAACCCGGGCCGACGACCTGCATATAACGAGCGAGCACGACCAGATCGATGCCGTGCTCGGCGAGCAGCGCGTCGTGCATCTGCTCCGCCTGTTGCTTGTCGTCCGGGGTCACGGGCACGTGATGAAACGGGATGCCAAAGTGCTCGGCCACGCTGCGAAGGTCCTCGTGATTCGAGATCACCAACGCGATCCGACCGGGCAGATCGCCCATCGCGTGCCGCACGAGCAGGTCGTAAACGCAGTGCGCCGTCTTCGAACAGAACAGTGCGACCTTCGGCAACACGCCGCCCATAAAAAGCTGCCACTGCATGTTCGCGTGGGAACGAGCGAGCCCGTCGAGCGCTCGGCGGCAGGCGGATTCGTCGAGCGCAAAGGCCCGCGTGTCGAAGACAAGCCGCATGAAGAATCGGCCGGTCTCGTGCTCGGTGTGCTGATCGGCGTCGAGGATGTTCCCGCCGTTCGCCGCGATGAACTGGCTAAACGACGAAACGAGCCCGGGCCGATCGTCGCAGGCGATGAGAAGCGTCGCGGTGGTCATCGAACGATTGTAATCGAAGCGGCGGAGGGCCTGGCCTCGGTCGGCCGGGGGCTTTCGTCGATCAGTCGTCGACCTCGCGATACTCGATGGCGTGGAGTTCGAGGGCGACGGTCTTGGCCCCGAGGATCCCGATCGCGTTGCCGAACTGCTCGGGCGGTTTGACGTGATCGGGCTGCTCGAGTTGATGGACCCGGCCCTGCCAATCCGCGGCCTGCTTGCCGTCGACCAGCAGGTTGATCGCGGCGAAGGGCTCGTCCTTGGGTCGCACCTGGATGAGGACCTCGACGCGATCGCCGACCGCGCTGCCTCGGCCGGGCACGCGCATCGCGACGTCGGTCTGCCCGATGGACACGACGTCTTCGCCGCTGTGCCAGTAGCGCACCGTGCCGCCGGACGACGCGACGGGGATGTAGACGACGATCGTCGGCCCGCCGGGCTGGGCGCTCTGCGGGGTCATCGTGATCCGCAGGTCGTAGCCGCCCTTCGGATAGACGGGCAGCACGAACCAGCCTTCTTTAGTCAGAATGCTGCCGTCGCGCACCGTCAGTCGGCCGGGTCGAAGGCTGTGCCGATCGGGGTCGAAGGTCTCGGCGATGAGGTCCTTCCAGCCGTCGCGCTGGATCAGCTGCGCGAGGCGGAGCGTGACGGCTTTGTCCGTGGCCTGGGCCTGGAGCATGAGCGCGTCGCGCTTGTCGTAGGTCTCGAAGAAGCGCGCGTACCAATTGCGCGCGTGGCCGAGCAGCCGAGCGGCGTAGCGGTCTTCTTCGCCCTCGGCAAGCTTGGCGTACCAGCCGCCGACGAGCGCGGCTTCCTCGGGCGACGCCTCGTCCATCCCCGCTTCGAGAATCGGCAGGGCAGCGCGAGCGTCGGCGTCCTCGGTCAACTCGGCGAAGGCGGCCGCGGCCGCGGGATCATCCCGGCGCACGACCAAAAGGTTGACCAGCTCGCGCGCGGCGGGCACGTTCTGCGGGCTGCGCTCGAGAGCGCGAGTCAATCGATCGATCCGCTTGGCGAGGTCGTAGGCCTCGTCGATCTCGCGATACACCGATTCGGCGAGATCGATCCGACTCGAATCCACCGCCCGAGCGACGGCGATCGCCTGCTTACCGTCGCGCAGCGCCTCGCGGTACTCCGCCAACTCGGCGAGAGCCCGCGCACGATCCAACAACAGGTCGAGGTAGAGATCGGCGATGCGCTCGCGATCGTCTCGGCGAGCGCCGCGATAGGCCGAGCCCGCTTGCTTAAGCAGGCTGTCCGCTTGCGCCGCGGGGTGGCCGGGCGAGAGCGATTCGAGCCTCTCCACCGACCGCTCGAGCGACGCGAGATCGCCGCTATTCAGCGACAGCGGGATCGTGTTGATATAGATCAGACACTGCAGGCCGGGGTCATCGGGGATGCGCTCGGCGATCTCGAGCATCTGCGCGAGCAGCTCGCGATCGTCGTCGCTCGCGGCGGTGCGCTTCACGTCGTTCAGCTTGTCCTGATAAAGCGACTGAAACGCCTGTCGGTCGGCCTGCGAAATCGCGACCGGGGACTCGGCCCAAGCGGGCAGCGCGAGCCCCAAGGCGATAACAACGAGAAGGCGTGCGATTCGAAAAGGCATCGACCGGACTCCGGGAAAGTGCACCCGCATGCTAGCGGCCGCGCAGCCCGAATGCGAGCGCAAACCTTAGCACGCGAACGAAAAGTGCTATTCCATAGCCGCAGACCTACGGGCTGCGGACGCGAAAGCAGTTGCTCGTACGAAGTCGCATCCCACAAAGTCTCGCGCGTCTTCATAGCCGCCGCGTCACACGCGGGGGTCGAATCGGCTGGGATCTTTTCGGCGTGAACGTGATCGAAGCCAGAAATGACTCGACCCCCGTGCGTTGCACGGCGGCTACGCAACACATCAATCCTGATTGACATGCGTGTCAGAACCCGCCTGTTCTCTTGTCCGGCGTCCGTAGGCCGCCGGCTATTTTCATCTTCCCATACATGGTCAAACGACGCGTACTCAAAACGCTATAGAACGCGTACAAAAAGACGGAGTCGGCACCTCGCCCGCCATTCGA
This sequence comes from Phycisphaeraceae bacterium, assembly GCA_049605275.1. Lineage (GTDB taxonomy): Bacteria > Planctomycetota > Phycisphaerae > Phycisphaerales > Phycisphaeraceae > JAHQVV01. The sequence goes on along the minus strand of JBMYUK010000066.1, from coordinate 6,412 downwards.
GCAAAGCCCGAATCAGCGAAACTCACGGCTTCGCCGCCGCGCGGGTCAGCGCGATCTGTTTCTGCGTCTCGTAGGTCAGGCCCGTCTCCGCCTCGGTCAGCGTGACGTGCAGCGTCGCGGCGGGGGGCGGGTCGTCGGGGAGGTCGGCCTTGAGGGTGTAGTGCGTGCCGGTGACGCCGCTGCGATACGCGCGGTGAAATGCCCGGGCGTCGTAGCGCCGGTCCAGCAGCGTCGTCGCCTCGCCCTCGGCCGGGGTGACGATCAGGCGGACGCGGGCCTCGCCGGCGGCGGTCATCTGTCGACTGTGCTGATCGACGGGGCGGACGTAAACCCGAAGCGCATCGTATGTCGCGTCGCCGTCCAGATCGATCGGCCCGGAGTAGAGCCCGAGCACGATGCCCGCGAGGCGCGGCGGGTCCACGCCGTCGATCGGTTGCAACGGGCCGTCGAGTTGCTGCCGCGTGGCTTTGAGTTCGCCTTCACGCAGCGTGAGCTTCTGCTGCAACGCGTCGATCTGTTCCTGCAGCGATAACCGCTCGGCCCGGAGCTTATCGTTCTCGTTCTCAAAGCTCTTCTGCGAGCCGCAGCCCGGCAGCGAAAGACAACCCACGATCACCAGCAGCGAACAAAAGCCCACGGTTTGAACCCGCGGGCGTCTCGAAACAACAGACTTGTAAGCATCAGTCGTCATCGGATTCATCGGACGGCGTGCCCGCGACGCCCTCGGGCAGGTGCTTGAGAACCTGGTCGGCGCAGCCGTACTCGACCGACTCCTCCGCGTCGAGCCAGTAGTCGCGCTCGCAGTCTTCCTTGATCTTGTCGTAGTCCTGCCCGGTGTGGTGCTGGATGATCTTGTACAGCCGGTCGCGGGTTTTGAGCATCTCCTTGGCTTCGATCGCGAGGTCGGTCGCCTGGCCCATGCGTTGGCCGCCGAGCAGCGGCTGGTGGAGCAAGACCTTCGAGTTCGGCAGCACGTAGCGCTTGCCCGCCTCGCCGCCCATCAACAGGATCGACCCCATCGACGCCGCCATCCCGATGCAATACGTCGCGACCTTCGGGCGAACGAACTGCATCGTGTCGTAAATCGCCAGACCCGCCGACACGCTGCCGCCCGGCGAATTGACGTAAACATGGATATCCGCCTCGGGGTCTTCGTTGCTGAGAAACAGCAGCTGCGCCGTCGCGATCGACGTCATGTCGTCGGTCACCGGGCCGTTCATGAAGATGATGCGGTCTTTAAGCAGGCGCGAGTAGATGTCGTAGGCGCGTTCGCCTCGGCCTGACTTCTCGATCACCATGGGGACGAGTTGGCTCATGTCGTTTCGGGTCCTTCCGTGGAATAGTCGATGCGCTCGCCGCGCAAGGCATACATAGCAGGTAGATTGTAGCGTCGTCAGGTGGGATGGGCGTCCCGCCCGTCATCAAGCAACCTGAGATTTGCGACGGGCGGGACGCCCATCCCACCTAAGCAAACAAGGAGCCGATCATGAACCGCCGTATCCCCGCCCTGCTGCTCGCGTTTGCTTTGGCTGGCTGCAGCAAACTAGCTGCCTCCGAGCCCGCCGTCTACGACAACACCACGCCCGAGCCCATGAACGTCGTCTTCTTCCTCGTCGACGACTACGGCTGGAAGGATGTCGGCTACAACGGCTCGACGTTCTACGAAACACCCAACATCGACAAGCTCGCTGCGACGGGCATGGCGTTCACCGATGGGTACGCCGCCTGCCCGGTCTGCTCGCCGACCCGCGCCGCGATCATGTCGGGCAAGTACCCGCACCGACTCAACACGACCGACTTCTTCGGCGGGCCGCAGGGCTCGGACGTCCTCAAAGCAATCCAAGACGGTAAGAAAAATCGATTCACGCAGCGCCCGCTCATCCCCGCCGACTACATCCCGCAGCTGCCGCTGGAAGAAGTCACGATCGCAGAAGCGCTCAAGGAAGAGGGCTACGCGACGTTCTTTGCGGGCAAGTGGCACCTCGGGCATCTCGACAAGGGCTTTGGCCCGACCAAGCAAGGCTTTGACATCAACCGCGGCGGGTTCCGCGGCGGCGGGCCTTATGAGGGCGGCAAGTACTTCGCGCCCTTCCCCCAGATGCCCAACATGCAGGACGCGAAGAAAGGCGAGCACCTGCCCGCTGTGCTCGCGAGGCACACCAGCGAATTCATCAGCGCGAACAAAGACAGGCCCTTCCTAGCGTACCTCTCGTTCTACTCGGTTCACACCCCGCTGATGGGTCGGCCGGACCTCGTCGAGTACTACAAGAAGAAGCGCGAGCGAATCGCCGGCGAAAAAGACGTCTTCGGCAAAGAACCGCCGCGCAACGTCCGCGAATCCCAGGACCACGCCGTCTACGCCGCGATGGTTCACGCGATGGACGAAGCGGTCGGCCAGGTGCTGGATACCCTTGAAAAAGAAGGGATCGCCGACAACACCCTCGTTATCTTCACCGCGGACAACGGCGGGCTATCGACTTCCGAGGGCAGCCCGACCAGCAACCTCCCGCTGCGCGCGGGCAAGGGCTGGCTGTACGAAGGCGGCATCCGCGAGCCCACGATTATCCGTTGGCCCGGGCTGACACAGCCCGGCTCGCAATCTTCAGTGCCCGTCACTTCAACCGACTACTACCCGACGATCCTCGCGGCGGCGAAGGCAGACCCCAAACCCGAGCAGCACGTCGACGGCCTATCGCTGGTCCCCGTGCTCAGCGGGCAAGCCGCTGCGCTAGACCGCGAAGCCCTCTACTGGCACTACCCCCACTACGGCAACCAGGGCGGCACCCCCGGCAGCGTGATCCGCATGGGCGACCACAAGCTCATCAAGTGGTACACACCCGGCAAAGAACCCGAGCTTTATAACCTCAAGACCGATCTCAGCGAAGCCACCAACCTCGCCGAAACCAAGCCGCAACTCAAACAGAAACTACTCAACATGCTCGACGCACACATCGAAGAAACCGACGCGCGACTGCCGACATTGAACCCGAACGCACCCTGACCCGCAGGTCCGTAGGGTGGGTGGAGCGAAGCGATACCCACCCTACGGCAAGACATCACTCCACCGTCACGACTTTGCTTAGATTCCTGGGCTTGTCGACATCGCAGCCGCGGAGTTCGGCGGCGTGGTAGCTCAGGAGTTGTAGGGGCAGGACCGTCATCAGCGGGCCGAGCGAATAGAGCGTGTCGGGGATGTAGATCGTGTGGTCGGCGACCTTGGCGATCTGTTCGTCGCCCTCGGTCGCGATCGCGATGACCGTGCCTTCTCTGGCTTTGACCTCTTCGATATTGCCAAGCGTCTTTTGATACGTCAGCTTGTCCTGCGGGGCGATGACGATGACGGGCATTTGTTTGTCGATGAGCGCAATCGGGCCGTGCTTCATCTCCGCGGCGGGGTATCCCTCGGCGTGGATGTAGCTGATCTCCTTGAGCTTGAGCGCGCCTTCGAGGGCGATGGGAAAGTGCGGGCCCCGGCCGAGGTAGATCGCGTTGGATCGGCTGGTGATTGTTTTCGCGATCTTCTGGATGTCGTGGGCCTGGTCGAGGACGCGTTCCATCTTGAGCGGGATCTCGCGGAGCCCGGCGATCATCGTGTCGATCTGCTGCTGGCTGAGCGCGCTCTTGGCCTGCGCGAGGCCGATGGTGAGGAGGTAGAGCGCGGCGAGTTGGGTCGTGAACGCCTTGGTCGAGGCGACGCCGATCTCCGGGCCCGCGTGGGTGTGGACGGTGTGCGCGGCGATGCGGGTCATGCTGCTGCCGCGGACGTTGCAGATCGCCAGCGTCCGGTTGCCGCGTCGCACGGCCTCTTCGAGCGCGGCGTTCGTGTCGGCGGTCTCGCCGGACTGACTGATCGCGATGACCAGCGTGCCCGGAGGGATCGGCGTGTTGCGGTAGCGAAACTCGCTGGCGTACTCGACCTCGGCGGGGACGCGGGCGAGCTCTTCGAACAGAAACTCGCCGACCATCGCCGCGTGCCAACTCGTTCCGCAGGCGAGGAAGATCACGCGATCGATCCCGCGCAGGATCTCGGGCGTCAGCGCGGTGTCGGGCTCGAAGACGACCTCGTGGTCGCGCAGCCTCGGCCGGATCGTGTCGGTCAGCTTCGCGGGCTGCTCGAAGATTTCTTTGAGCATGTAGTGTTCGTAGCCGGCCTTTTCCGCGGCTTCGACGTCCCAGTCGATTTCGTGCCGGGGCTTATCGAGCGGCTCGCCGTGCGGATCGAGGATGACGCAGCTGCCCGGGGTGAGCACGGCGATCTCGCGGTTGTCGAGGTAGACGACGGTCTTGGTGTGTTCGAGTAGCGCGGCGACGTCGGACGCGATGAGGTGCTCGCCGTCGCCGAAGCCGATGACCAATGGGCTTTCGTTTCGCGTGGCGACGAGTTTGTCCGGTTCGTCGAGGCTTACGACACCGAGCGCGTAGCTGCCGACGAGCTGCGCGGCGGCGACGTGGACGGCTTCTTCGAGCGTGTCGGTGACGCGCCGCGCGCGATCGATGAGGTGGGCGATGACCTCGGTGTCGGTCTCGGATTCGAAGGCGTGTCCGTCGGCGAGGAGCTGCTGCTTGAGGTCGAGGAAGTTTTCGATGATGCCGTTGTGGACGACAGCGATCTTGCCGGAGGGCGCGAGGTGGGGGTGCGCGTTGGCGCGGTTGATGCCGCCGTGCGTGCCCCATCGGCAGTGGGCGATGCCGAGGCTGCCTGGCGCGGTGTCGAAGTTCAGCTCGCGATCGACCTCGTCGACCTTGCCGACGCCTTTGCGCAGTTCGATTTGGCCGTCGGCGACGGTGGCGACGCCGACCGAGTCGTAGCCGCGGTATTCGAGCCGGCGGACGCCTTGGGCGAGCTTGCTCGCGACGCGTTGGGTCGAGGTCACGCCGATAATCCCGCACATAGGCCGATCTCCGTGGTCAGGCGAGGGGACGGGCGAGCGATGCCCGTGCCCCGTCCGCTTGTCATCGGCATGATCGTAAGGGCGAAATCAATTCGTGTCTTGTTACACGCTCACGCCGGTGCGCCGCGGCGGCGTTCGACGCCGAGTTGGTGCTTCTGTCTGAAAGCGCTGGGCGTCAGGCCGGCTTCCTTGCTGAAGTAGCGGGTGAAGTGGCTGGCGCTGGAGAAGCCGCAGTCGCGGGCGATGGTCGCGAGCGGGTGGTCGGTTTCGACGAGCAGGCGTTTGACGTATTCGGTGCGGAGTCGGGTGATCTCGCTGTAGACGGACTTGCCGAGGATCTGCTCGAAGCGTCGCTCGAGGGTTCGGCGGGAGGTGTTGATGGCGGCGGCGAGTTCTTCGACGCGCAGGGTCTGTCGGCAGTGGTCGGCGATGTAGCGCATCGCCTCGGTGACGAGGGGGTCGTTGGAGAGGTAAAAGTCGGACGACTCGCGGACGATCAGCCGGGTCGAGGGGATTTGCCTTTCGTTGGACTCGAGCGTTTCGCCGCGCATGAGGGTGTCGAGCATGGCCGCGGACTCATAGCCCATGCCGAAGTAGTCCGAGTCGATGGCCGATAGCGTCGGCGAGGCGGCGAGGACGAGCACCGAGTCGCCAAGCTGCACGACGATGCCCACTTCGTGCGGCACCGACAGGCCCATCTCCGCGCAGATCTGCGCGAGGTACCGCGCAGCCACTGCCGACTGCACGAGGACCCCGACCGGCTGGGTCAGCGAATCGAGCCAGGACGTCAGCACCCGCCGGAGGTGGACGACGCTCTCGCGTCTCGCCTCGAAGTCGTGCTCGAACTCGAAGCCGACCGGCGGGGCGAAGCCGTGGGCGGTGACCGCGTCGGTGAGCCCCTCGCGGTCGAGGGTCGCGACGACCTGCGAGGCGATGCCGATGTGCGCAAAGCGCTGATAACCGCAGGCGACAAGGTGCTCGCCCGCCAGCCGAGCCGACTCGCGGTGGTTGAGCTGAACCGACGGCAGGTCGAGCACCGGCGAGTTCTGCCAGTGATTGACCACGGGGATGCCGTGCTCCCGGGCCGCGCGGGCGACCGACTCGTCGATCCGACCGACCACGCCGTCGTACTCCGAGACGTCCGATCGGCCGGTCATGCCGACGAGGTAGGGATCGACGACGCAGGTCCAATCGTGCTCGCCGGCGTACGCGAGGATGCCCTGATAGCAGTCGATGTGCCAGGGATACAGATAGTCGAGCTCGATCGCGACGGCGACGCGCCGGGGCTTGGCCGATGATCCATTCGAATGCGTATTCCGCGTCATATCGCCAGCAACGATAGCGTCGCCTGACAAAAAGTGCAAAACTTTAATCTTTTTGACGCATTTGCGCTATTTTTTGGCGCATATCGGTATCGCCCTTTCACGCTTTGGCGATATGATAGCCTTGTCAGCGTGCGGGCAGCCCGCACGCGTTAAACGATTCGCTCCTTCAAGGGCGGTGATCCGCTTCAGTGCCGG
>JBMYUK010000065.1:0-9753 GCA_049605275.1 Phycisphaeraceae bacterium | reverse complement strand
CGGCGACTACCTTAAGCAGGCCGGCGTCGAAGTCGCGGCGCTGGTTGATCCTGATGAGAAGGTCCTTGCCAACGCGATTGATAACGTCGAGAAGCGGACCGGGAAGAAACCGGTCGGCCAGACCGATCTCCGCAAGGTGCTTGAAGACAAATCGATCGATGCGATATCGATCGCCTCCCCGAACCATTGGCACGCGCTGCAGACGATCTGGGGAGCGCAGGCGGGCAAGCATGTGTACGTCGAGAAACCGATGAGCCACGATATCGCCGAGGGCCGGGTCGCGGTCGAGGCGCAGAGGAAGTACGGCGTCGTCGTGCAGCACGGCACGCAGCGGCGCAGCTCATCTGGACAGGCCGGGCTTGCCGAGGCGATCAAGGCCGGGAAGTTCGGCAAACTCAAGATCAGCTATGGCTATTGCTGCAAGCCGCGCGGCGGGATCGGTTTTCACAAGCCATCTGCCCCACCCGACCACCTGGACTGGGACCTGTGGCGGGGCCCGGCCGTCATCGACCAGTACCACGCCAACTTCGTCCACTACAACTGGCACTGGTTCTGGGCGACGGGCAACGGCGACCTGAACAACCAGGGCACGCACGAGCTCGACGCGGCGCAGTGGGCCATCGACGACGATCAGACCCACCCCGTCAAGGCCATGGCGCTCGGCGGTCGGTTCAAATGGGACGACCAGGGCGAGACGCCCAACACGATGTTCGCCATGGCCGAGTACGCCAACGGCCAGCAGGTCTTCTTCAACGTACGCAACGTCAATTACGACAACTACAAACACCAGGTGATGAACGAGTACTACTTCGAGGACGGCGGTAAGATCGTCGGCGGGCAGTACTACGCAAAGGGGTCAAGCCAAGGCGAGCCGCTGAAGTTTGACCACGGCAAGGTCACGCCCGGCGGGGCCTTCGGCAGCTTCATCGCCGCCGTCCGCGCGAACGACCCGGCGATGGCCAACGGCGACACTCTCACCGCGCACCGCAGCTGCACGCTCGGCCACCTCATGAACAACTCTTTCAGATTGGGTGAAAAAGCACCCTTCAACAAGAAGGCCGGGGCCTTCGGCGACAACACCGACGCTGCTGAGCACTTCGCCGCCCTCCACGACATCATGGCCAACGGCGTGGGCATCCCCGAGGACGGGAACCACTACACCGTCGGCCCAACCCTGCACTTTGACCCTGACGCAGAACGCTTTACCGGCGACCACGCGGAGCAGGCCAACCGGCTACTCAAAGACCCAAACCATGAAGGCTTTGTCGTCCCGGATGTCTCGGCGATCTAAGCACTGGGAAGAGAGTTCGTACTCGTTTTTTAACGGCCTTCACCATGCGCCTGACCAACACCCACCTTGTGCTGTTCGCGGTCTTCACACTTTTTCTGATTGCAACCAAGCCGACTTTCGCTCAGGCGGCGGATGTCAACCGCAACGACCTCGACAAGCGCCCGGGCTATCAGATGCCGCTGGGCAAGGCCCACCCGATGTGGGCCGTCGAGCAGGCTCGGCCCGATGACTTCCAACCGCAGTGTGGAGCGATCGCGTTCTGCCCGGACGGCAGATACTTGGCCGTGTGCACCTTCCCGGCCAAACAAGGCCCGGGCCCCGAAGACCCCAACGGCACGCTCTACATCCTGGAGAACCCGACCGCCAAGGACGCGTCCGCGATCAAAGTACACACTATCACGAACGAGCTCATGCAACCGCTGGGGATGAACTGGCTTGAGGAAGGGCTCTATGTCGCCGAGCGCGATGAGATCTCTAAGTGGACCGATACCGATGGTGACGGCCTGTCGGACGAGAAGTCGACCTTCTGCTCCGGCTGGATCAGTGACAACTTTCATCACTTCACCTTCGGCCCCGTCTACCGCGAGGGCTACTTCTACGCGACGCTGTCCACCTCGCTGCACATCCGGTCCCAGGACGTGAAGGATTCACTCGAGCCCGGTGAAGGCCCGGCCGGCGAGGTCTACATCACGCCCAAGGGCACCAAGTACATCTTCGGCGGCAATGCGCCCAACCCCGAATTCCGCGGCTGCGTGCTGAAGATCGAGGCGAAGACCGGCGAGTTCGAACCCATCGCCGGCGGGCTGCGCACGCCCAATGGTGTCGGCCTTGGCCCGAAAGATATTTTGCTTTGCCCGGACAACCAGGGCGATTGGAAACCTTCCAACGCGATTTATGTCGTCAAGGGCGGCGAGTTCCTGGGCAAGCACAACGCCACCGTCAGCACGATCTACTACCTCGATGGCGGCGTGCCGTCGCTGTATGCGGATAAAGACCCGACGCCTCCCGCGATCTGGCTGCCGCAGAACGAGATCGGCAACTCGCCCTCCGCCACGCTGTTGATCCCCGAGGGGATGCCATTTGCCGGGCAGGTGCTCAGCGCCGACATCACGCAGGGCGCGATCCACCGCATCTTTATGGAAGAGGTGGACGGCACGTGGCAGGGCGCAGCGTTCCGTCACACGATGGGCCTTGAGGCCGGGCCCAACGATATGAAGTGGGGCCCGGACGGCTGTTTGTACGTCGGCGGGATGGGCTCGGGATCGGGTAACTGGGGGTGGAGCAACAAGAAGTTCGGCTTGCAACGGCTGCGACACACCGGCAAGACCGTGTTCGAGTTCGAGAAGATCGAAGCCACAAAAGAAGGTTTCCGCGTCAGCTTCACCAAGCCTGTCGCGGCGGGGCAACTCGATGCGATCAGCAACTGGCGGATCGACGCCTACACCTACACCGCAACGCGCGAGTACGGCGGGCCCAAGAAAGACGTACACCACGTGGTGCCGACCGCCGTCCGCGTGTCTGAGGATCGTAAATCCGCCGAGCTAATCATCGATAACCGCAAACCGAACTATGTCTACCACATTCGCATCGACGCGACGTCCGAAGACGGCGAAACGATGTGGTCGCCGGAGAGCTGGGTGACGTTTCATAAGGCGTCGCGTTCTTGAAGACGATTATCCGAGATTAAGACATAAGGGGCCCTTTAGAATAAGCAGTCAGCGCACCTAACGCTTTTCGTAGACGGGAAGTCAGTCGCGAGTCGCCCGACGCTGGGGAAAATGGAATGGGACCTTGGGCAGTAATGTACTAAGGCTGGTCGTGAGTGACTTCCTCGAGGTTCGACCCGCCCGTGTATAAACTTCGATTGAACTCGCCATGATGGCATAGTTGGGGCGCTTATATGGGAAATGTCAGGTGATTCAAAAGCTCGCTAAGACTAAACCTACCATGCTGAAAGACAAACAAAAATGAGACGTTTCTTACTGGCTATCGCGTTGATGATAAGTTCGCTGCATGGCCTTGCCGAACCAATCACCCCACCCGACATCGTCATCATCCTCGTCGACGATATGGGCTATAGCGACATCGGTTGCTACGGCGGCGAGGTGCAGACACCGACTCTCGACAAGTTGGCCAAGCAGGGCGTCCGCTTCACGCAGTTCTACAACACCGGCCGATGCTGCCCGACCCGCGCGTCACTGCTCACCGGGCTCTACCCGCACCAGGCCGGCATCGGGCACATGGTCCAGGACAGGGGCAAGCCCGGATACATCGGCCGACTCAACGATCAGAGCGTCACCATCGCAGAGGTCCTTAAGACCGCTGGCTACCACACCGTTTGTGCTGGCAAATGGCACGTCTCACCCTTCGACTACAACACACAGAAAGCCTCCGACCGCGGCACCTGGCCCCTGCAACGCGGCTTTGAGCGCTTCATCGGCTCCCTGGCCGGCGGCGGCAACTTCTACCATCCTAAGGGCTGGATGGTTGACAACGAATTCGTCACGCCCGGCGAAGACTTTTACTACACCGACGAAGTCACCGACGCGACCGTTACCTTCATCGAAGAAACGCCCAAAGACACGCCCCTGTTCTCCTATGTCGCCTACACCGCGCCGCACTGGCCGTTGCACGCGCTTAAAGAAGACATCCAACAGTACGACGGTGTCTACGACATGGGTTGGGACGCCATCCGCGAAGAACGCTACCAACGCATGATCGAGATGGGGATCATCGACCAGAAGTGGAGACTTTCCGAACGTGGCAGCCGGGTCAAGCCATGGGAGGAAGAGCCTGAAAAAGACTGGCGTATCCAGCAGATGCAGACCTACGCCGCGATGATCGACCGCGTCGATCAGGGCATTGCAAAAATCGTGAATGCCCTCGAACAACGCGGCACGCTCGACAACACCCTCATCGCCTTCCTCTCCGACAACGGCGGCTGCGAAGAAAACGTCCGCATGCCCGGCATCAAACGCTTCGCTCAGCAAGACTTCGACACCAGCAACTGGGGCAACAAGCCCGCCATCAAGCCTGGCGGACCGGAAACCTTCCAGTCCTATTCCATCCCCTGGGCCAACGCCTCCAACACGCCGTTCCGCTGGTACAAGAGCGAGAGCCACGAGGGCGGCATCGCGACCCCGCTCGTGCTCTATTACCCCGCGGGCACGGATCAAAAGATGCAAGGCCAACTGGTCCGCGACCCCGGACATGTCATCGATCTCATGGCCACTTGCGTCGATCTCGCCGGGGCGACCTACCCGAAGCAATACAAGGACCGCACAGTCGATCCGATGGAGGGTGTCTCACTGCACGGCTCGTTAAGAGGCAAAGCAATCGAGCGCGACCAGCCGCTGTTCTTCGAGCACGAGGGCAACGCCGCCATCCGCGATGGCAAGTGGAAACTCGTCCGCATCCGTAACAAGCCCTGGGAGTTGTACGACCTGGACGCCGACCGCACCGAGCTAAACAACCTCGCCAAGCAGCACCCCGACCGTGTCAAAAAACTCGAAGCCAAGTGGCAGACTTGGGCGAGGCGCACGCGGGTCTTGCCCAAGCCTTAATCGCCCGAGTGCAACGCTAGTGTGGTATCCGACACCTTAGGCCAGCCTGTATTAAGGCTGGTCGCGAGTGACTTCCTTGTACCACGCGACCAGCAGTCCGGTCAGGCGCTGCACGACTTGAGGATTCTCTTCGGCAATATTGCGTGTTTCACCAGGGTCATTTTCTAAATTAAACAGCATCGGCCTGCTGCCATCGTAGTCGCAAAGCAGCTTCCACTTTCCTTCACGGACCACCAGGTCGGGCAGGTTTTTGATCCCGTAGTAGTTCTTGCGGTCCGGCGGCCTGCTGAAGTACAGCGGCGCTCGACGCGATGCGTTGAACTTGTCGAGCAGCACCTCTTATACATCTTCTCCGTCGTAAGCTTTGTCATCGTTCGCTTCCGCGAGGAGTTTCTTGTCCATCGGAGTAGGCATGATGGTACCGGACAAACGTTGAAAGTGTTCATCGTCCGCGGCGAGAACGCTAGGAGAGCTAAAGAAAGAGCTGCGACGCGTCAAAATACATAGAGGCCGCGGCTACCCATCAGCCGCAGCCTTTTCTATGCGCCTGCGGAGTCGCCAGCGCACTTCATCCCCTTCACGCCCGAACCGGGCAGGAGCACCCTATGCCATTGACCATCAACGTCGGCCTCAACCGGAAGGCCTCGAAGGACTACCAGTCCACCGGTGCGTCCATCAACCTCACGGCCGAACTCGATCAGTCTCTGTTGACACGGCCCGATGAACTGCAGGGTGCTGTCAGCGAACTGTATGAACAGGCCGAACTAGCACTTGATCGCCAGGCCAACGGCGATTCACGGGAAGCACCGCCGCGCCTAGCTCGCAGCGCCAGAATGGATCCAACGGCCACGGCCGAGGTAATGGGCAAGCCCAGAACGGCCGGGGCATGACCCAGTCCCAGCGCAAGGCCATCCACGCCATCGCCGACCAGCTCGGCGTCGATGCGGCCGACGAGGCGCGGCACGAGTTCGGTATCGACCTGGACCGGGCGAGCATCGCCGAGGCGTCGAAGCTGATCGACCACCTCAAGTCGCTGCAGGGGGCCGCTGGCAACGGGAGTCGCCGATGATGATCGCGCACAACCCGACGCCAAGTACGCATGCTGCGATCGATCCCAACGACGTAATCGAAGCGCTTACGGGTAAGCACAACGGCAAAGTCAGACAATACTGCAAGCTCTGGCCACTTACGCTTGAACTGCTGAAGGAGTATCGCTCATCTCATCCAAGATTGGTACTAATTTCACAAAAAGGGAATCCACTCCAGAAAAAGACATTGTTTCTGCCACATCGAAAATCCAGCATTCGGACAGCATTGCATCTGCATACAACAGGCTCCTAAAACGAATCGGGAGAACAGGCGAGTTAACCTATGAGATGCTAAGAAAGACTGGTGCCAACGATATTGCAAAGGAATATCAAGACAATGACTCTGTTGTAGAAGCCTATTTAGCACACACAGAGAAACGCATGCGTAAGCACTACACTATTAGGCACTTTGATCAACTACACATCGCAACTGACCACCTAAATCGCTTGTATCAACTTAACAAACACATGTACTAGTGTTCGGTCATCATGCTTGACCACTTTCGGCATCGCTGGCCCTAACACCTGTCATGTGTGTATTTTTTATTTTTTAAGCACTTGACATATATGCACTTACGTGCTATTATATGTCGTTAAATGTCAGATAAACACACATTCCACACAAAGGCCAGCATGCCTTTAAGTTCTTGTCCTGCGGACGCAAGGCATGAACAAGCTTTTAAATTGAAGCGTAACGGTGTCAAAATCAAAGACATAGCAGATAAATATTCTGTGGACGAGAGAACAATTTATCGCTAGATCGAATCCTACAAGACGATTTACCGTGAAGCAATCGAGAGCACACCTGTAATCAATCTGATTGCAGATGAAGTAAGCAAACTTGATCACATGGAATCAGAAGCCCTGGAGCTAGCCTCAAACTCAACAGTTGATGCCAGCAAACGAGCATACCTGAGCTTAGAGCACCTTGCATTATTCCTGTCCCCATCCGCAAGCCTTGAAGTAGTTCATACACTCTTCGCCACCGACCGCCCGAAGTGCCTCCGCGATCGCATCGGATAGGCTTTCGAAGGTGTTCGCTGCCTTCCGACGCAGCCAGGCCTTCACCTTGCTCCACAACTTCTCGATCGGGTTAAAGTCCGGCGAGTACGGCGGCAGGTACCGCAGGTCACACCTCGCCGCCTCGATCGCCTCGCGCACCCCCGCGACTTTGTGCGCCGCCAGGTTGTCCATGACGACGATGTCGCCGCATCGAAGCGACGGCACCAGGCACTGCTGGACGTATGTCAGGAACGTGTCGCCGTCCATCGCGCCGTCGCAGACCACCGTCGCGTCCTGGATCACCTCGGTACTGCGGATAGCACTTAAGAGCGTCATTGTCTTCCAGTGGCCGCCGGGCGTGTGGTCGTTGCAACGCGTGCCCTTCTGCGAGCGGCCGTACAAACGGGTCATATTCGTCTTCGCGCCCGTTTCGTCAAGGAATACAAGCTGATCCGGCGACACGAACCGCCCGGCAAGGCGGAAGTTACGCCGACGCTCGACGACATCGGACCGTTGTTGTTCCGAAGCGATCAACGACTTTTATTAAGCGTCAACCCGATCTTGATCAGCCGACGGCACACGGTGCACTCGGCCACCTCGACGCTGAGCATCACCCGCAACTCGTTGGCGGTGATCCCCGGACGCAAGGCGACCTGCTCACGCATCAACTGGTCGTCCTCGGGCGTGAGCTTCATCGGCGACTTGGGGCCGGTCTTGTCCGCCGACAGCCGACCTGCCGCGCACCGCTTCTTGAACCGCCGGACGGTCCGCTCGCTGATCTCGAACCGCTCGGCGACAGAAGCCTGTGATTCGCCGCGTTCCAACGCCGCGACCACCCTCGAACGAAAATCCATCGAATACGCCATGCCGTGGCCTCCTTGCCAGGAAAACCACATCATCGCATACGGACACAAAAAGCGCCAGCCGCTCTAGCTCTACAAAGCATGAAAGCTCGACAAGCACTCTTGATGGATGTTGGGGTAATATCTCGCGAGCCGGCAAAAATCTACTCCGCTATACATGAAATGCGTGAAACCTCTGAGAAATATAGCCCGATCGCCACGGACAAGAGAAGCGATGAAGAAATTATGGAAGAACTAAAAAAGCTGATTAGATACAGTAAATCTATTGGCTAGCACGAGCTATTAATTAATATTAATTACAAGCTGAGAATTACTACCAACGTACAGACAAAATACAGCTTGCAACCCAGGGCACACAGTGAGGCCGGCTATCGAAATACATGCTGCGGCAAGAGAGGGCAACCCAGCCTCTATACAAGCCCTGGGAATGTGTGTGACGTGCTTCAGGGAAGACTTGGGAGTGGCCGGTTTGGATTACCGCTGCACTTGGCCGGTGTTACTGGTAGCTTGCTACCTCGCTCCCCGGAGTGACAAGGTGAAACTTGACTACCCCACTTGGTCCCGGCCACGTGCCGCAGCCTGGCCGCGCTGAGCATCAACGCCGAGTTGCCATCGGGGAACGCGCCGACCACCTTCGTCCGACGCTTGATCTCACGCATGATCCGCTCCAGCGGGTTGTTCGTCCGCAGACGCTGCCAGTGCTCGCGCGGGTAGCTCATGTACGTCAGCGTCTGCTGCACGGTCTCCCGTATGAACTCGGCCGCTTTCTTCAGCTTCATGCCTTCGAGCTTGGCCGCCACGTCCTGGGCCTTCTTCAACGCCGCCTCCCGGTCCTCGCTCGCGTGGGTCGCCTTGAGCATCGCAGACAACTCCTTCACCCTCCCCTTGGGCACGCAGCTACACGCGTTGCGGTACCAGTGAACCACGCATCGCTGCCACTGGCCCTCGGGGAACACCTCGCCCAGCGACTCGACCAGGCCCAAGCACGCGTCGCTCACGAACAAACGCGTGCCATCGAGCCCGCGCTCCTTCAGGTGACGCATGAACTTGAGCCACGACGCCTTGTCCTCCTTGGCACCCTCCGCGATCCCAAGCACCTCGCGGTAGCCGTCCTCGGCCACGCCGATCGCCACCAGGATCGCCACGTTCTTCACCTCGCCGCCCCAGCTCCGCTTGAGGTACGTGCCGTCGAGGTAGACATACGGGTGCCCCCCGGAACCGCCCTCGATCGGCTTGTTCCGCCAGTCGTCGATCTGCTGATACACCTTCTGGTTCAGCTGGCTGACCGTCGAGGGCGAGACCCGCGTTCCCCACAACGCCTCGGTGATGTCCTCCACCCGACGAACGCTTACGCCCGCCAGGTACATCTCGATCAACGACTCCTCGACGCTCGACTCACGACGCTTGTAACGCTCGATGATCTGCGTCTCGAACGGCAGCGACCTCAACCTCGGGACCTTCAACGTCACCTCGCCCGCCTTCGTCTGCAGCTTCCGCTGGTAACTCCTGGCCCGCGTGTCCTTCCGGGCATCCGTCTGCTCGTACTTGCCAGCACCGCACAGCTGCTTGGCCTCGGCATCCAACAAACCATTGAGCGTCTGCTCGACGCTCTCCCGCACGACCTTGTCCACGTGCCCGCGGACCTGGGCCTCATCGATCTTGAATGCCCCTTGGATCGGGCTAGCATTGCTTGTAACATCGTCTGTCATAGCGGTTCTCCAGTGAATGGGGTGATCTCAACAACATCACCATCCACTCGGGGGACCGCTTTTTCAAATCTGCGCATAATTTAGGACGTTATCCTATCTGCACATAATTCAATTAATAGTCCTAGTGAAAACGTTTTCACCCGATTACTAACACTGATAAATTAAAAACCTCACAAGGCTGGCGACCGAAGGGAGCCAGAGAGCGTAGCGAGGATTGGCAATGTAAAGGTGCGATTG
>JBMYUK010000064.1:0-9794 GCA_049605275.1 Phycisphaeraceae bacterium | reverse complement strand
CGAATGTGCCCGCCTCCAGACCTTCCCCGAAGAATGGCAATTCGCGGGCAACCGCGCCGCCCAATACCGACAGATCGGCAACGCTGTTGCGCCCGAGATGGGCCGTCTCTTGGGCCAAGTCATCGACGACATGCTGAAACAACCCAAGCCCGCCGAAGGTGACTTCGACCCTGCCCAACTACCCGTTCACCTCGAATCCCATGTCCGATACACCCGCAAAGAGCACGAACGCAACGGGGCTTCTCGCAAAGCAGCTCCAAACCGCAGACGTACGCGACAAGCATGGAGCCCCAAGTAATGACTTCCGAGGCTGGTCATCCATGGTCCAAAGGAACAGAGCTTCGCCGTTTAGCCGAGGAAGCCAAACAAGTTTACGTCGATAGTCTCGACCCCGAAACTTCCCGCCAAAGCTGGCACGCCGCGCTCGATGATGTCTCCCATGCGTTCGCCGACCAACTCCGCGAAGCCCTGCAAGCCGGCCGACTCGAAAAGACGATCCAGTCTTCCGGGGCTATTACTGAGTTGCTACGCCAACTCACTGCCCCGCCGCTAAGCCAAGACCAGTTTTCCCTGATCTGCCCCGACTACTCGAAGGGCGCGGAAAAAAACGCTCGCCCCGTCAGTGTAGATAAAGCCGTAGTCGTCGCTGCCACTTTTCGTCGCTGGCTGGATCCCCGCATTATCGAGGCTTTCGATTCAGATCACATTGAACGTATCACACAGGTTGCCGCAGGTCCGCTCTACATCCTCGCCCGCCAGAAGTTTGAGACCGACCGTCGCACGAAAGCCGCCGCCGCCCAAGAGCAAGCCGTCATCGACCTTCTTGAAAGTCTTGGATTCGAGCGTGCCCCCAGCCGAGTCATCGACCAACCTTGGACGGTCGGCGAGAATTGCTATATGCATAAGACAACGTTTAGTGCCGCCGTTAAATCCACCGCCGAAGTGGACATCGCCATCGGCTTACCGGGGGGTCGCCTCCTCGCCATTGAGTGCAAGGTTTCAAACGACGCCACGAACTCCATCAAACGCATCAACGACGTCCTCAAAAAACGCGAAGCTTGGGAACGCGGCTATGGCCAAGTCCTCACAACCGGTGCTGTTCTCAGCGGCGTTATCGCCGGAAAAGATATCGCCAGACTCGCAGCAGCAGACGTCTGCGTGTTTTTCTCTCACAGCCTCCAGCACTTGCAAGCCTACTTGTCACGCGCATCTTATACCAACTGAGGTTTTAGCCAGATTGTAGATGTGTTCAAGTGCCTGAGCCTCTAATTCACCTGTACGGCCGAGGACATGCTGCCGTTGGCTGAGGCGTGCAACTTCACCTCCGGCAGCTTCAAGGAATACGACGGCAGGCTGAACAAGTGGAACGAACGCGAGCGGGCGCAGTTGATGGCGGAGTTGGATGCGGCGTATTTCATGCTTTACGGGCTGGACCGGTCGGACAGCGCATACATCCTCTCGACCTTCAAGGGGATTCACGACGCGAATGCGTTGTTGGGCGGGGCGAGTACGGCCGAGCACATTTTGGATACGTACGACGAGCTGAGCGCGCGGTCGATGGCCGGGCGGTAGGGGTGGGGTGGGTGTTGGGTGTTGGGTGTTGGGTTTTGGGTGATGGGTGTTGGGGGTGGTGGGTATCGCTTCGCTCCACCCACCCTACGCCCTACACCCTACACCCTACATCCTAAACCCATGCCCTTCGACGCCGCGGGGTTATATCTTTAGGGGTTACGCGTTGTCGTTATTTTGAAAGAGTTGGGCGATCTTTTGTCGCCTTTTGTCTGCGTTGTGGCCATACCTGTAGAGAGTTCTCTATGGGTAGCGACGCTTATCGACATTCGCCGGACGACGTTTCGCAGCTTGCGCTGTTGTGGGGTAAGGCGCAGCACGCGGTATCGGCGTACGTTCACGCGGCGGTGCGGAATCACCACGACGCGGAGGACGTGATTCAGGCGACGGTGACTTACATCACTCGGCATTTCGATGAGTACGATCGGGATCGGCCGTTCCAGGCCTGGGCGATCGGGATCGCGCGGTATCGGATCATGGATCATCGGAATCGGCACAAGCGCGATCCGCTGCTGTTGGGTGACGCGGCGTTGGAGTCGTTGACGGATGCGATGACGCGTCAGGCGAGTCATTCGGACGAGCGTCGGGAGGCGCTTGCGCACTGCATGGGTCGGCTCAAGCCGGAGCATCGGCAGGTGCTTTCGGATCGGTATTACGGCGAGTCGAGTCGGCAGGAGATCGCGGAGAAGCTGGGGATCAAGGCGCGGTCGGTGTCGGTGCTGCTTCGTCGGATCCGCGCGGTGCTGGCCGAGTGCATCTCGGCGCGGCTGAAGGGGGGGCTATCGTGAATCGGGAGCTGGTGGATGTGTGTTTGCGTTATCTGGATGGCGAGCTTGATGCGGAGGAGCTGGCGGCGTTCGAGCGTTTAATCGTGAAGTCGCCGGAGGCGGCGGACGTGTTGTCGCAGCTGGCGTTGGACGAGGAGCACTACCGCGCGACGCCTTACGGGATCGACGCGGTGGACGAGGCGTCTGTCGATTTCGCTGGTCTTGCGGGGTCGGATGTCTCGGCGGGGTCGGAGGCGTGGTCGTCTGGTTTGGCGGGGCGTTTGGAGGCGGACGATTCGTATCGGAGCACGCTGCGGGTGGTGCGTGATCCGGGATTTTGGGCGTTTTTGGCGGGTTCGGCGTTGCGGACGCGGCCGGCGAAGTGGGCGGCATGTGCGGCGGTGTTGTTGTGCGGGGTGGGTTTGTTTGTGGTGTTGAATGGGGATTCGTCGGAGCGCGTGGGCGTGCCGGGGGTTGCGGCTGTGCCGGGTGCGGAAGCGCGACCGGGCGATCGCGAGCCTTTGGTTCTTCCGGCCGATGCGATCGTGGCGACGCTGACGGGCGGTCGTGATGCGCGGTGGGAGGGGCGCGTGTTTTCGTTGGGCTCGGGGCTTCGGGCGGGCGATCGTCTGACGCTGGTGGGTGGCTGGGCAGAGATCACGACGGGCCGAGGCGCGATCGCGAGGATCGAGGGGCCGTGTGTCGTTGAGTTGAAGGACAACGATAACGCAGTTTTCCTGCACGCTGGCAGGCTCGTGGGGGTGTGCGAGACCGCGTCGTCCAAGGGCTTTGTCGTTGGCACGCCGCACATGGACGTCGTGGACCTGGGCACGCGGTTCGGGGTGGAGGTGACGCGCGGCGTCGGCAGCGAGGTACACGTCTTCGATGGCGTAGTCCGGGCCGAGCGCGCCGCGATCGGGTCTGCTGCGCCGCAGCGTCAAACGCTAACCGCTGGTCAAGCAATCCGGGCGAACGAAGACGCCTCCGATGCGATGCTTGTGCGAATCCCCGCCACGCCACACCGCTTTACGCAAGGCACGGCCAAGAACACCGAAACAACGCTCCGCGTCGGCGACACCGGCGGCGGGCTCGTCTCCGGCGACATCGACCCGGACTGGCAAATCGTCGCCGTCGATGGCAACCCCGTCACCGAAGACACCGAGATGACCGTCTGGTCGCACCCGGACAACGAGGTTGACCGGGCCGACACGAAGTGGGTCCGTGTCAATAACGCGTTGAACCCGGCGGGCGCGAAATCGGTGGTGTTCACCAGCCGAAGCATTTTTGAGTTGCCCGATGACGTCGCCGCCGCATCGCACGAGTTGATCATCCGCGCCCGGGCCGACAACAAGCTGGCCGCCCTCCGCATCAACGGGCACGCGCTGAACGTGCCTAAGAACCGCGTGGGCGTCGGCCCCGAGTGGCTCACCTGGACACTGGCCGAGCACCTCAAGCCCGGCCCCAACACGATCGAGATCGACATCGATGAACGCCTTCCCGACGACAACAAGTTCAACAGCTCGGGCCTGATCGCCGAGCTCGAACTGCAAACCCGCTAACCCAGAAACCACGAACCAAGAACCCACAGGAGGACCCTGCCTTTGCAACAACCCACCCCGACTCACACCCCCGCGCGACGCGCTGTCGGCGGGAACCAACCCATTCGTTTTGTACAACTTTTCACCCCTCTCAAAGGAGATCTGATTATGAAAAAGACCCTCACCACAGCAACCCTTCTCGCCTGCGCTGCAATCGTCGGCTCCGTCCAGGCCGCGACGATCACCGGCGAAGGATTCGACTTCTCGATCGGTGGCGACTGGCGAACCGCCGCCACCGACAAGGCTGACGCCTACGATCCCGATGGCGACGAGATTTACGGCACCGACGGTTACTACGTCGGCGGCAGTCCGATCACGGCCGGTTCCGGCGGGACCGCTATCGCCACCGTTTATGATTCCTTGCCGTCCTACATCACTTCCGTTACAGCCGTCGGCAACTTTTACAGCGCCAACGCATATGCCGACGCAGACAACCCTGATGCACCGCTCACCGATATCAACCTAGGCCTGTACTACACCGGTGGCGACAAGTTCACGATTACTGTTGCAGAAGACAGGCAATTTATCCTGACCGTACTGCTAAACGGCTCGAACACGGGTGGCTTGCCGGTCGATATCACGGTCTATGAGGATGGCGGCGCTGCGACTGCAACGCTCGATACCCCTGCATCTGAAACAGCGGTGCCGGGCTACGCCTTCTTCACCATCGATGCGCAGGCGGATGACGTGATCGTGGTTGGCTTCACCGGCAGCAACACTCAGGGTCTCTCGGGTGTCGCCTTCGAAGTCGTCCCCGAGCCCGGCTCGCTCGCACTCTTAGGCCTCGGCGGCCTGCTCGTCGCTTCGCGTCGTCGGCGTGACTAAATCATGTTTCTCCTTCACACGGCATCGCACGCTGACGGGCGTGCGGTGCCTTTGCTGCAGCAGTGATTCAATCGCCGGCGGCCTACGGACGCCGGACACGAGAACCATCGTGTGTCGTCACCCATCACTGCATGCGCGTCCGGATCCCGTAGGTCTCCGGCTACTTCTTGAGGTTTCTTCATGCGCCGCGGATTCACGCTCATCGAACTGCTCGTCGTCGTCTCGATCATCGCGCTGCTGATCGCGATCCTGTTGCCGGCACTGAGTAAGGCTCGTGAATCGGCCAAGGTGGCGGTGTGCCAGTCCAACCTCGCGGGGCTGGGCAAGGGGCAGTTGTCCTATGCCGTCGACAACGACAATCTATACACCGTTTCGGATGAATGGGTGTGGTCCAGGGGCTCTCTTTATCCGGATGGCACGCCGGCCATCAACAAGATGGACCCGACCGAATCGAAGAACATCACGCAGGGGACGTTGTATTCGTACTGGCCCGAGACCGAGGCGTTTGTGTGTCCGGTGGCGGCGGACAAGCTGCCGATCGACCCTTCGTGGGTCGGCGACCGGATGGTGCGGAGCTACGTGCAGAACGCCGAGGCGGGGCCGTCGGCCAGCACCGAATGGCGGATTAAAGGCTGGACCGAAGAAGAAGCGGTCGATACGGTGCGCGTGCCCGAGGACTTTGTCCTCCACGCGGAAGAAAACACCTTCGGTATCGCGTTCTGGCAGCGTGCCCGGGGTATGAACGATGGGATGCTTCGGCTTCAGCCGTTTGACTACGACACGCTCGCCTCGTTCCACAACACCGGGTCGGATCTGGGCGACCCCGATGCCAATGGCTTTTATTCCGAAGACGCCGAGTTGGCGTCGGGCGTGTCCTACGCGGTGATGGCCGACGGCCGCGTCGAGGAAGTGAACTACAAGGGCCGAATCTCAGGCGGACCTTATCACAACAAGCGCTACACCCGGATGTGGTGCAAGGACGACATCCCGGTGGAGCGTTGAAACGTCAGTGATAACCATCAACGTCGAGTTAGGAATTTCCAATGATGCGCAAAGCCTTTACCCTGATCGAACTCTTGGTCGTCATCTCCATCATCGCGCTGTTGATCGCGATCCTGCTGCCAGCCCTGGGCGCGGCACGCGCGTCGGCTCGGGATATCCAGTGCCTCAGCCGAATGAGGCAGATCACCATCGCGGCGACGGCTTACTCCGCGGACAACAAACAGCAGTTCCCGCCGAATAACCGACAGCAGGGCTCGACCAACGTCTGGTTCACGTACATCGTCGGCTACCTGCCCAACGAGAACACGACCGGCGGAGCGGGCGAGGGCGACATCTTCGCCTGCCCGAACGACGAAGGGTCGATCCGCACGTACAACATGAACATGTGGGCGAGTTCGAACGGCTTCGCCGGGCCGAGCAACGAAGCGACCGCGCCGGTGATCGGCGTGGCCGGCACGCTCTTCGACGCGAGCGTCAGCCGGGGCTCGGAGATGATCCTGGTCGGCGAAGGGTTTTCGATCTTCAACGTGCCCGGCCGCGGCTTCGCGAACACCTGGCGGTTCGGCGACCTGGGCAGCACGCCGGGCGAGCGCTTCGCCGGGCCGATCGTGGGTGTCCCGTCCGGACGCTACGGCGTGACGCTGCCGACCCAGATCAACTGGACGCTGCACGGATCCAACGACGACGTTCAGGTCGCCGCGGGTTCGACACACTTCGCATATGTCGACGGCCACGCCGGGGCGAGCAACCTCAATGACCTGGTCGATGACACCGGCGCAAGCACGCTCGAGGCGCTGTGGTCGCCCAAGGACCCGGAACTGGTGCCGTGACCCACACCATCGCGACGACAACGATACGCAATGCGTTTACGCCGCGTGCCACACCGCAGCGCGTAGGCTGCTGTGTGCGATTGGTCTGATACGGATCACGTTTCGAAATGACATGATTGCAACGAAGTCGGATCATAGCCGCGATGCTACGCGTCGCAGGAAAGTCGCGATCAACGTGTCATGCTTCGCCTGCTGACCCCTTACCATTCTTCGTATCACTTAGTCTGAGCGAATCGGGTCAATGGAACACGCATGCTGTGCCGGAGGGAAGGGCGCAGCCCCGACCAGAGGATCAACATGCGACGCCGACGGCGGGGCGGTTGGCGGGGGAGCCTAAGCCTGCTAAAATGCCGCACTTAGCCATCCCCGGCCGCACGCTGCCGCAACCTGCCGCGTAAGTCTTGCGACTACTGGGATTTGAGGGCGATTAGCTCAGCTGGCTAGAGCGCACGCTTCACACGCGTGAGGTCACAGGTTCGAGTCCTGTATCGCCCATTTTAAAGCACTTGTTTGTAGGGACTTGTGCATCGCGAACCCGTGACCGCTTGATTGGAGAAAAACGGTATGTACCGTTTTTCTGAAGATGTTTGTGTACGCGTATTAAATGAGTGTCATCAACGCCGGTTGAAAGCGGGGCGATCCCCGGGCTCATTCCCGTGTCTCTCTGGCCATGCTCGACGCTGGCGAGGTGAAGAATAGGGCCGAACTGGCCCGCCGTCTAGGGCTATCCCGGGCGAGGATTGCCCAAATACCCAAGCATTTTCTGATGATTTTGCATTGTGAATGCAGCGAATTATTTAGATTTTGTCATGAGGGTTAAAGCAGTTTTGATCAGCGGTATTCTATTTGCATTAGTCAAACGGCTTTGTTTCGTGGGGATGAATTCGGACCACAAGCCTGCCGTACCTAACTACCGCGTGGAGAGCCCAATTGACAGCCGTGAACGATCCCGTAGTGGCGGACTATCTCCATAGAGAGGTTTGTCCAGACACAGATGTTGTTTCTACACCTCCCGCCAAAATGGTACGGCCGCATATCCGTGGCAAATTCTTTTTTGTCGAGGAGGAAAAATACTACGTCAAGGGTGTGACATACGGGCCTTTCGCCCCGGATGAGCGGCATGGCGAGTATGGCACGCCGAATCAGGTCGCGATCGATTTCAAGATGATGGCCGAGATGGGCCTGAATACGCTTCGCGTCTATACTGTTCCACCTAAGTGGCTGCTGGATAAGGCTCAAAATAACGGGCTGCGTGTTTTCATTGGGATCCCCTGGGAACAGCACATCAGCTTCTTGGATGAGAAGGGGCGTACCGAAGCGATCGTCAGCAAAGTCCGTGAGACTGCTCGCTTATTCAGCGGACACCCAGCTATTTTTGCCTATGCAATAGGCAACGAGATCCCGCCAAGCATCGTGCGCTGGTATGGCAAGAAAAAAATCGAGCGGTTTCTTAAGCGTCTTTATCTAACGATTAAGCGTGAAGACGAGAGCGCCCTGGTCACTTACGTCAATTTCCCGACGACCGAGTACCTGCAGAACTCATTCTTAGACTTCCAGTGCTTCAATGTCTATCTCGAGAAGCCTGCGGTGCTGCGCAATTACCTGGCGCGACTTCAGACCTTGGCGGATAGCCGGCCGCTGCTGATGGGGGAAGTCGGCCTGGACAGCCGGCGCAACGGTGTGGAAAAACAGGCGGAGGTCCTGGACTGGCAGATCGAAGAATCTTTCGCCGCGGGCACTGCGGGCACGTTCATCTTCGCGTGGACCGACAAGTGGCACCGCGGGGGGATGGACATCGATGACTGGGACTTTGGCTTGACGACGCGTCAAGACGAGCCCAAGCCCGCGCTGTACACGGTCAAGCGAGCGTTCGCTCAGACACCGTTCCGGATGGAGCGTGACTGGCCCATGATCAGTGTGGTGATCTGCACCTACAACGGGTCGAAGACGATTGAGGAAACGCTGCGTTCGATGTCGAAGGTGCAGTACCCGGATTTCGAAGTGGTCGTCGTGAATGACGGTTCGCAGGACCAAACGCCGACGATCATCTACCACATGCGTAAGGAGTTCGAGGGCCGCGTCACGATCCGCCAGATCGATATCGATAATGGTGGGCTGAGCAACGCGCGGAACGTTGGCATGCACGAGGCGCGTGGCGAGATCGTGGCGTACCTCGACGACGATGCGTACCCGGACCCGCATTGGTTGATGTATCTGGCCGATTCGTTTATGACCAAAGACTGTATCGGTGTGGGTGGGCCGAACCTGCCGATCCCCGAGGACAACGACGCGGCGTTTTGTGTTGCTCATTCCCCGGGTGGCCCCAACCACGTCCTGACAAGCGACGAGATCGCCGAGCACATCCCCGGCTGTAACATGGCGTTCCGCAAGTCTGCTCTGTTGCAGGTTGGCGGCTGCGACACGCAGTTCCGGATCGCGGGTGATGATGTCGACCTTTGCTGGCGGCTGCAGGACGAGTGCGGCGAGATCGCGTTTAACGCCGCGGCGATGGTCTGGCACCACCGGCGCGACTCGATCAAGGGCTACCTCAAGCAGCAGCGCAACTACGGCCGGGCCGAGGCGATGCTGCAGAAGAAGTGGCCTAAGAAATACAACTCGATGGGGCACATCGCGTGGGGCGGGCGGATCTACGGGTCCGGCCTGACCGCACCGCTGATGCTGCGTCCCAACCGCGTGTATCACGGCGTCTGGGGCAGCAACCTGTTCCAGACGCTGTACACCCGCGAGCCGGGCATGATGCATTACCTGCCGATGATGCCCGAGTGGTTCTTGTTGATTATCGCGGCCGCGGTGATCGCGGTGCCCGGCATGATGTGGTGGCCTTCGATCTTTATTACGGGCCTCGCGCTACTCATGGCTGCGACGCCGGTTGCTCAAGCATTGCTGACAGCCAAGAAGATTGAGTTGCGCGACCGCTCGGGTCGATTCAACCGCATCAGGCTCCGATTGATCATCGCGTACCTGCACCTGGCCCAACCGCTGGTCAGGTTGCAAGGGCGAATCACCCAGGGCCTCACGCCCTGGCGACGACCCAAGGCCTCGAAGCGTTTCTGCCTGCCCCGACTCAAAGAGTCGCGCATCTGGCAGGAGAAGTGGATGTCGGCTGAGACGGCGCTAGCAACGATCGAATACAACCTGCACCACATCGGGGCCCACCCCGAACGAGGCGGCGACTTCGATGA
>JBMYUK010000063.1:0-9838 GCA_049605275.1 Phycisphaeraceae bacterium | reverse complement strand
GGCGGGCGGCCGCGCGGCGGGGGTGGGATCGGTATCCGGCGTTGCATCGTCGGTGGACTCGGCAGCGGCCGTATCCGGCGGCGGAAGAGGGAAGGGCTCGGCGACGGCGTCTTCGGCGACCTGTGCACGGATCGCGAAGGCAAGAAGTAGCGTGAGACAGGCCGCGGTCAGTTTGAGGGTCGTGTGGCGCATGGGTGTATTTCGGTTGGTGGTGGTCGGGTGATTACGGTTGATCGAACGCGGTGATGCGGTCGGGCGTGACGCGGAGGAGTCGACGATCGACGGCGTGGAGGTCGGCTCGGCCGGCGAGCTCTTCGCGGTAGCGGGTGAGTTTGCCGGTGTTGAGGTCGATGCGGCAGAATCGCTGGTTGCCTGCGACGAGGCAGGCGTCTTCGGTGAAGACGGGTTGGCCGGCGGTCGGGCCGGGGTGCGGGGTCCACCAGATCGGCTCGCCGGTGTCGCGATCGAGGGCGACGAGTTGCTCGCCGAGGATGTAGATGTGCCGCTGATCGTAATGGACGATGGTGGCGTCGGGGTCGGTGGGCGCGGTCCAGAGCAGGGCGGCGTCGTGTTCGCGGAAGGCGACGACGCGGCTGGTGCGCGTGTCTTTGGCGAAGACGAGGCCTTGGTCTGCGATCACTTGGCCGGTGTGTTTCGCGATCGAATCGGGGGGGAGTCGGGCGTGCGTGCGGAGCGACTGGATGCCGCTGGGCCGGATGTTTTGGGTGTAGGCCCAGGCGACGTCGAGGGATTCGTGGTCGAGTGCGATGAGCGCACCGTTGTTGGTTTGGACAAGGAGGTGGCTTCGGCCGAGGGTGAGGCGCGGCGACATCTCGCCGGGGCTGTGCATGTTCTGGCCCTTGGAGACTTTGCCGAGCGGCTGTTCGCGGAGCTTGCTGCCGTCTGCGAGCCGGGCGACGTGGAGGACGAGGTCGCTGGCGTCGCGTAGGGTGGTGAAGTAGACCCTGTCGTCATGGACCATGGGCTCGCCGACGACGCCCTCGCGGCCGCTCGCGCCGGTCGCGCTGTGCCAGTCCCACTTGGTATTTCCGGTGTCGGGATCGACGGCGAGGAGGTTGGAGATCTGCGTGCGTCGGGCGGTAGGGAGGACGGCGAGGAGCGTGTCGCCGTGGATCGAGAGCGACTGGTGGAAGCCCTGGTGCAGGTCGTACATGCGCTGCTGCATGCGTTTGGCGAGGGCTTGTCGATCGCCGGTGCGCCAGAGGTCGCTGCCGGTTTCGGGGTCGAGTCGAGCGAGGCTGCCGAGGGCGTAGGTGAAGAGTCGCCCGCCGTCGTTGTCGTCGATCGTGACGACGGGCTGGGTGACCCGATCGAACAGGCCGGTAACGTTGTTGCTCATCGCGAACTGCCGCATCATCTTGATGAACGATTCGTCGATGAGCGGGCGGTCGTATTGTTCATCAGCGGGCCCGGGCAGGGCGAGCGCATCGCGTGGGGTTTGGGGCGTCGTGTCGGGCGGAGTCGGAAGCGATCCGGCGAGTTCGTCGAGCCAGTCGGTCAGGCGTCGCGATTGCCCGCCGAGGTCGACGCGCGTGTCGGCGTGTCGAAACCGCGCGTACTCGGCGAGCGCATCGAAGCTACCCCGATCGCCCGAGCGCATCAACGCCACCAATCGACGCGCGATCATCAGCGGGTCGTCCGCGCGGGTGGCCGGGTGCTCGGCCGCGAATCGGTACAGCGCCGCCGCCTCGTCGAATCGACCGGCCTCAAACCGCAGGTCGCCCAGCGCCGCCGCCGCGTCCGCCGCCGCATCGCAGAGCGAGTAGTCGTTCACGACCTCGGCCAACTGGGTCGCCTGCCTATCAACGTCGTCCTGCGCCTTCGCCTCGCGCAGCTTCGCCAGCGCCGCCGCGTCGTTCAGCCGGCTAAACACCCGCCGACCCTCCGCAGGCATCGACGCGATCAGCGCGCTCTTGAGCGTCGACATCGGCCGGAGCACGCCCCGATCATCGAGCACCAAACCGCCGTCGCTCGCGCTCAGCGCCTCGATCGATTGGATCGCTTTCACCCACTCGCCCGCCTCGATCCGCTTGAGCACCTCACCCGCCGGCGTCTCGTCGATCGTTCGCCCGCTCGCGCCCACCAGGAAACCCGCCTGCGTCTCCCGCGTATCCGCGACCGCCACCTGCGGCATAAACGGCAGCCCCACCCCGCAGCGAAACGCCGGCATCTGCTGCGGCACAAAAATCACATCCTCCCCCGAACCCGGCCACGCGAGCAGCATCAAACCGACCGTGCCGACCCCCAAGCTCCGCCGCATACTCCGCATCCGTCGCATCGCTACCGCCTTCCCAGTTCGATCCATGGTCGCATCATCCCGATGTAGACGCGCGACCCCGGCAAGAGTTCCAGCTTAACCGGCGAGCGTCGAATCCACGACCCCGACATCGAAAAATCGATCCGTCCGCAGGCTCACCGCACAACAACGAGACGCCCGAGGAATCATCGCCCGTCGCGACCTTGGCCGATAGCCACTTCGTGACCGATCTCTCCGACATGCCGCTGAATCAGCCGCCCACGGGCCCGGCCGAACTCGTCGTCGACGGCCAACACCTGCGACGCGTGATCTACGACGGCATCCTCAAAGCCAAGGTATCGGTCGACATCGCGACCGCCGACCTCAAGGCCGTGCTCGTCCCCGACGCCGGCAAGACCGCGACGCGACGCGGGCAACCGCCCTCGATCCTCGAACACTTCGCGCGCATGGCACAGCGCGGCGTCGAGATCCGCGTCCTCCACGCCGGCGTCCCCTCCGGCCCCGCGCTCAACGAACTCAAACGACTCATCAAGACCCACGGCCGACTCCCCGGCCAACTCACCCTCCGCCGCTGCCCACGCGTCCACGCCAAGGCCGTCATCATCGACGCCGAGCAACTCTATCTCGGCAGCGCGAACCTCACCGGCGCCGGCCTCGGCGCCAAAGCCGATCAAAACCGCAACCACGAACTCGGCATCTGGACCCACAGCACGGAGATGGTCGACGCCGTCAGCCACTACTTCAACCACCTCTGGGAAGCCGGCGCGTGCGAAGGCTGCGGCCGACGGGACGTCTGCCCGGTGCCATTGGAAGAGCCTAATTTTTAGCCACAAACCCTGTGTCTGCAGTGGCCCCATCCCGTTACAGCGCCAGGATACCCATGCTTTTATTGTGTGGACTAATCCGCACCAAATTTGAATGCCTTTTCACGGCTTCTTGCTGCCTCACCTAAAGTGAAGTTGGACATTCTTCGCGAAATTAAAATGGTGTTCCGAACATTGATTCTGAACATAAGAGATGTATATTAATCCCAGTACTGATTCACCAAGTTTCAATCCACTAGAATTCTGGGATAGCACATTATGCGACTTATGCTCATGTCCTTGCTTTGCATATTGGCAGTATCAGGCTGTCAATCGCCGGACTTCGCGACCTCGACGTTCATTGATCTCACCGGCGAGGCTCGGCAATACAACGACGGATTGATCGAATATCAGGAACTCACATCCGTCGCCGGTACGCTGCCGATACCCGACGTCGGCTCGTTCTATCTCTATCCTGATAATCCCTCGTTCCAGAACCCGTTCAAAAAGCGGACCAACGGTAATCCCTTTTACAGCATCGGGATCAACCCGTCAGTCAATGGATATTCAGAAGTTTTGACCGCGACATACGGCGACCACAGCGGCCACGCGGATAGACAGGCGGTTCAGGACGTCGCCAAGAAGATCGACGAGTATCAGCGCCTAATCGCTCAGGCTATCGCGACCCGGATCGAATTGTCAAGCCAACGCGTCAGGCGATTCTCAGAAGGCAGGATCGCCTCCGAAGATGCCAATCGAATCGAAGAGGTGCTTAATCAGGCCGACAAGTCTACATCCGAAGACGCATCCAAAGCCATAGCCACAGCCGAAATCGACGACGCGGCCGAGGCGCAGGAAGGTGCGCAGCAGACCGAACAACCTGAGGACGCCGATTCAACTGGGAGCGTTCCGATCGACGCCCAACCGAGCGACCCTGAAGCCATTCTGCTACAGCAACTCGTCGCCCTTGATGAGAAGATCAGCCAGAAAGAAAGCGAGATTCAGTCTGGCATCGTCGATCACGAACTTATCGTGGCTCGCTGGGCGGTTAGTGAAAGCAGGGGTAGCACGCTATCGGTGCCCGAACTCTTCGGAGCCAAAACGTCTAGTAAGACGACACAGTCTGGCTATATGATCGTCTCTGGTTTACAGATTCGCATGCTCGTGCTCGGCCCGGAGTTCACGCTGCTGCCCAAGCTCATCGATGCCGGCAACATGCAGTTTCTCAAAAAAATGAAGATCGTTTCGTTCGCGGTCCAAGCCGATGAAGTCGCCTACACCACCGGATACGATTTCGAAAAAGCGATCGCCGGCTTTTTGGAACTCGATCCGAAAAAGCTCGCTTCGCAAGGTCTGGACTACCTACTCGATTTCGATAAAATTAGACTCGAGGGGTATCTCGCTCGCGCCGGCGCGTTGGATAACACCGGCGTCATCCGCAACGTGGACTGGCGTCGCGAGGCGTCACTACTCGTCAAGTTCCTCAGGCCGCCCAGCAAACTCGTTCAGGCACTCGAAGCCGATTGGAAACGACGATGCCTGGCCACCTTCGGTTACGATGCCGACGAGGTGTCTTGGTACGAAGTCACCGCGAGCGAGAATCTACTCCCGACCTTTTGCCCCAAAGAAAGCGATCCCGCCCACGGAGACGACTCGGGTCACAGCATCGATCGACACATCACAATCTACGGCTGTCAGATCGGTTCGTCTCGTCTCGTTCAATACGCCCGCTACATCGATTCACCGTTCTCCGTCTTTACCGGCGACGACGAGACCGATCAGGCCCTATTGGACCACGTCGAAGGGCGCGTCTTTGTCCGTCTGCACAAAGACGATCCCCGCCTGGTTGTGCTCAAAGAAGACTATCGCAGCAGCTACACCGCGACGCAGAAGCAGGCAGGCACCGGCGATTCGGACGAGCCCGCCGCTGCCCCGAAGCCTTCCGTGTGGTCTCCGGAACAGCGGGCGGATTTTTTTCGCTGGTATATCGAACAGCAAAAGTCACTTGAAGCGGCGAAGGCAAACGAGTCGCTCGATGAGGAGCAGCGCGCGAGGCTGACCGAGCGGAATAACGAACTCAGCGACATCGAGCAGGCTCAGGCGTTGTGGGCAGACGAAGCGGGCTTAGAGGCTCCTATTCAAGGGGCTCAGCCTGAATCCGAAGAAAACCAGACTAAACGTCAGTCCCCGCGGGACCTGCCTTTCTCAACGCGTTAACGAAAGCAGCGGAGGTGCCGGACACTTCAGGAACTCAGCGGTTAAAAGCTCAGCACCACCGCGCCGTAGTAGCGGATGTCGTTGTTGCCGGTTTCGTTGGGGGTGTTTGAGTCGTACTCGTTCTCGAGGCCGAGTTTGAGCGATAGGCCCTCGGCGGCGTCGAGTTTGTAGGTCCACTCGACGGCGGACTCGACGCGGAAGTTGGCGCTGTCTTCGAGCGACGGGTAATAGACGGTTTCGCCGGAGATCGCGGCGCGTTCGGTGACGTGCCACTTGATGACCGAGCCGCCGAAGAGGGCTTCGGGGGTGAACTCGTTGACGCTGCCGAACTCGTACGTGCCGCCGAAGCCGAGGCGGGTGTTGATCTCGACGCGCTCGTTTTTGGCGAGGGTGTATCCGCCGCCGCCGAAGGCGCTGGTGCGGTTTTGCCAGCTTCGGCGTTCGTCGTATTGGTGCTGGCCCTTGAGAAAGAAAAACCAGGGCCGATCCTCCTGCAGCCAGTCGCGGGTGAAGCTGGATTGGAATTGGTTTTGCGTCTGGTCACCGTCGGCCCGGGCGTAGAACCAACTGGAGTCGAAGGCCCAGCGGTCTCGGCCGTCTTCGTAGCCGCTCTTGAAGCGGACGCGGACGTTCTGCTGCTCGGTGTTCCCGGCCGTGCCGTTGAGCCCGAGCGTCAGGCGGTGGTTCCAATCGCTCAGCACCTTGGCGAACGGGTCTTCGGTGCGCTCGGCTGTGCGCTTCGCATCGGCCCGGGCTGCCTCGAGATCGGTGTCATTTGCGCCGGAACGTTGTTGAATCGCCTCCGAAGTGTCGGCGGGCGGCTGGCCCTCGGCGGACTCGTCGGGGGTCTCACGGATCACGCGCTCGACTCGGTTCGCGTCAATCACGATCGTGCCGAGCAGGGCGTGCTCGAGGGTGATCGATTGTTCGGACTGTTCGATCACCGAGCCGGTGAGCACGTCGCCGTTGGTCAGCGCGACGCGGTCTGCATAGACGCCGTGCATCGCCCCGGCCGCTGCGAGCGCCGCGGCGACGAGTGGTCTGGTTCGATTAGCGAGGTTCAAAGCAGGCCTCACGCTTCCTCCACGCACCGGAATCATCGTGTCGTCTCCTACTCCTTCTATCGACCGGAACCGGCCGCGCCTTTGCTCAGCGCAACAGCGACGCCCGGTCGATTGATCGGGGTAGCGATCGCGTTGCGTTGCAAGGCAAAACGACATCGCCGCGCGATAACGAGGACGGACGCGATGGGCGGTCGATCGATGCGTATCGCGTGTGTTGTGTGGTGCCGGTGCCCGCTTGCGCCGGTCGCTTTAGACCGTCAGCGGCTTGTCTTTTTCGGGGTCGGGCAGCCAGCGTGCGGCGATGGCTTTGGCGTCGGCGTCGGGGTGGGCGTGCTGGACGGCGGCGGCGACGAGGCCCATGAACATCGGCGCGGGATCGACCGGTCTGCTGAGCAGTTCGGGGTGGAACTGAGCGCCGATGAAGTAGGGGTGGCCGCCGTGCGATCGGACGTAGGGATTGGCCTCGGCGTTGGCGGCGTCGATCTGCGGGAGTTCGAGCACCTGCATGATGGGCTGCTCGGGGTGTCGGCCGGAGAAGATCAGGCCGTTGGATTCGAGCGCGTCGATGAATCGGGGGTCGACCTCGAAGCGGTGTCGGAAGCGTTCGCGGATGGTGAAGGGTTCGTGCCGATTGTGCTGGCCGGCGCGGGTGTGGTAGTAGAGGTTGGCGGCGAGGCTGGAGGGCTTGATGAGCACGTCCTTGCCGCCGAGTCGCATGTTTCCGCCGAGGCCTTCGATCTGTTTCTGCTCGGGGAGGATGTCGATGACGCAACTGTCGCTGTCGGAGGCGAACTCGCTGGAGACGGCGTCGGCCATGCCACAGACGTTTCGCGCGAACTCGATGACCGCCATCTGAAACCCGAGGCAGATGCCAAGGTAAGGCACCTTGTTCTCTCGGCAGTAGCGGACGCACTCGATCTTCGCTTCGGTACCGCGGTGCCCGAACCCGCCGGGCACGATGACGCCGTCAACCGAGGCGAGTTGTTGCTCGATCGGCGGGGCGTCTTCTTTGGTGACGTCGATCCAGACGAGTTCGATGTCCGCGTTGATCATCGCGGCGCAGTGCTCGATGGCTTTATCGATCGAGGCGTAGGCGTCGCGCAGCGAGGCATATTTGCCGGTGACGCCGATGCGGGCTTGGTGCTTGCGCGGCGCGGTGACTTTGTTCACGAAGGTGAGCCACTTCTCTCGCGCTCGGTCTTCTTCGGTGACGTTGACGCGCTCGTGCAGCTTGAGCATCGTCAGGATGTGCCGATCGACGCCCGCCTCGCGCATCTCCGTCGGGATCATATAGATCGACGGCCGATCGTGCATCGAGAACACCCGCTCGACCGGGACGTTCGAGAACATCGCGACCTTTTCCTTCGCGCCTTGTTCGACGGGGTTCTGGCATCGGCAGGCGACCATGTGCGGCTGGATGCCCGCCTCCATGAGCTTATTCAGGCCCAGCTGCGCCGCTTTGGATTTCTGCTCGCCCAGCGCCGGGGGTTCGATGATGTACGTCAGCGCGACGTAGCACACGCTCCCAGGCCCCTCTTCGAACGCCAGCTGACGCAGCGCCTCGATGTAGAACGCGTTCTCGTGGTCGCCCACCGTCCCGCCGACCTCGACGAAGACGACGTCGGCACGCTGCCTGACCGCCAACTCGCGGAGCTTGTATTTCACTTCGCCGGTGACGTGCGGGATCATCTGCACGTCTCGGCCGAGATAGCCGCCGCCGCGCTCTTTATCGAGCACCTTGCGGTAGATCTGGCCGGAGGTGACATAGTTATCGCGCGTCAGATTCTGGTCGAGCATCCGCTCGTACGTGCCCAGGTCCATGTCGGTTTCGAGACCGTCGTCGAGCACGAAGACCTCGCCGTGGCGATAGGGGTTGAGCGTGCCCGAGTCGATGTTGAGGTAGCCCTCCATCTTGATCGGCGCGACGCGCAGGCCCTTGTCTTTGAGCAGCTTGGCGAGCGACGACGAGAAGATGCCCTTGCCCAGTCCGGACATGACGGTGCCGAACACGACGACATACTTATGTCGGCCGCGGACGTAGCCCGGCGGGATCGGATTGAAAAACTCGGACTCTTGGGTCTGATGCCCGGCCTGCTCGAGCAGGTCCGCGGTCGCATCGTCTTGAGAAACTGAATGGGGCATAGCCAACTGTACCGCGCCGATCGGACCGGGACAAGGGGTAAATCATCGAGGTCCGTGCGTCGCCTCAGCGCGGCGAAACGTATCGCTCGACAAACGCCGCGTACTGCTCGGGTGTGTCGATGCCGGGCTCGGGGGCGTTCGCTTCGATGACCGCGATGGCGTGGCCGTGCTCGAGGACGCGGAGTTGTTCGAGCTTTTCGATCGCCTCCAGCGGCGTCGGCGACAGCGTCGGGTACACGTTCAGCAGGAAGTCCCGGCGATAGGCGTATAAACCCGGATGCTTCCAGTGCGTGGACCGAGGATTCGAGCCGAGCCCACCCGCGTCGCGATCGTACGGCACCGGCGAGCGAGAGAAGTACATCGCCCGGCCGTTGACATCCCGCACCAGCTTGACGATGTTCGGGTTGGTCGGGTCCTCGTCATACGCGAAGCGCGAGCACAGCGTGGCCATCGGCGCCTCGGCATCCTCCGCGATGCCTGCGACGAGCGCATCGATCACGCTCGGGTCGATCTCCGGCTCGTCGCCCTGCACGTTGACGACGATGTCGTATGGGGGTCTGGCGTTGGGTGCTGGGCCTTGGGGGTCAGCCCACGCATCTTCCATGATCTTCAACGCCTCAGCGAGGCGCGAGGTGCCGTTGGGGTGCGGGCCGGTCAGGACGAAGCGTCCGCCAAAACTCTGAACCGCATCCGCAATCGCCTGGTCTTCGGTTGCAACGACAACCGCGTGAATGCTTGATGCCTTCTGCGCGTTCTCGACCACGTGCTGGATCATCGGCTTGCCGGTCTCGCTCAAGAGCGGCTTGCCGGGCAGGCGCGTCGAGGCCATCCGCGCGGGGACGATGGCCAGGGCGGTGGGTTGAGGTCGGATGTCGGATTTAGGATTGGGCAAGGCCGACCTCGTTTGGCAACGCTCAAGCATCGATCGCACGGACTCCGAAGCCGGGCCCAAACCCGCAGTCCGAAATCCGCAATCTCAAATCCCAAATCACTTCAACTCGTCCGAGAGCGATCGGACCTCGTCCATCTTCTCGCGGATGTCTTTGTAATTGATGTCGGTTTGCAGCAACTCCGACGCGAGATCCTGCGCCTGCTCGGCCAGTTCGGCGTCGCGCTTTTCTTTCGCGATCTGCAGCTTCACCGACATGAGCTCGTAACGCATCTCCTTGCCCACCGCGTCGTCCGGCTCGGCGTGTTTCTCCAGGCCCTTCTCAAGCGTGCTCATCGCTTCGTCCATCCACGACTTATTGACGAAGCAGCGCGCGAGGAACAGGTGCGCCGCCGACCGGCTCTTGGGCTCGCGGGTCGCTTCCTGAAAGTTGCCGATCGCATCG
>JBMYUK010000062.1:0-9874 GCA_049605275.1 Phycisphaeraceae bacterium | reverse complement strand
GTGTTGACGTAGGTGGTGTCCGTCGCGTTCGACACCAGCAGCGAGCGCCCGCTGGGCATCACCCGGAAGAACGCCGAGCCCTTCGAGGTGCCGCCGAAGGGGCACACTACATCCTCGCGCTCGACCAGGGCACGACCAGCTCGCGCGCGATCGTCTTCGATCACATCGCTCAGCCGATCGCATCGGCCCAACAAGCATTCGAGCAACGCTACCCCCAGCCCGGCTGGGTCGAGCATGATCCACAAGCCCTCTGGCAGACCCAGCGCGACACCGCGGTCCAGGCGATCAAGCAAGCGGGCATCACCGCCGACCAGATCGCCGCAATGGGCGTGACTAATCAACGCGAGACCGCCATCGCTTGGGATCGCAACACGGGCAAGCCCCTTTGCAACGCGATTGTTTGGCAAGATCGCAGAACCGCATCCCACATCGATGAACTCAAGGCCGACGGCCACGCCGAACTCATCCGCAGCAAAACCGGCCTGGTCCCCGATGCCTACTTCAGCGCCACCAAGTTTGTCTGGATCATGAACAACATCGATGAAGCGCCACGGCTCGCCGAGTCCGGCGGCCTCTGCCTCGGCACCGTTGACACCTGGCTCATCTACAACCTGACCGGCGGTGAAACATTCATTACCGACGCCTCCAACGCCTCGCGCACGATGTTGTACGACATCCATCGCGGGCAGTGGGATGATGAACTGCTCGAACTCTTTGGTGTCCCCAAAACCGCACTGCCCGAGGTCGTCGATAGCTTCGGCCCGTTTGCAGAAGTCAGCTCGATAACCGAACTCAAAGGCGTCCAGATCGCGGGTATCGCCGGCGACCAGCAGGCCGCGCTCTTTGGCCAGATGTGTACCCAGCCCGGCATGGTCAAGAACACCTACGGCACCGGCTGCTTCATGCTCATGAACACCGGCGAGGACATTACCCGCACCACCAACAACCTGCTCTCTACCATCGCTCTTCAACGCGGCGGCAACCGGCTCTACGCACAGGAAGGCGGCGTCTTCATCGGCGGGGCGGTCGTCCAGTGGCTCCGCGATGGGCTCGGCTTTATCGAATCAAGTGCTGAGGTTGAATCATTAGCCGCGTCGGTACCCGACGCCGGGGGCGTCCACCTCGTCCCCGCGTTCGCCGGCCTGGGCGCACCGTACTGGGACCAGGATGCCCGCGGCCTGATCTCTGGCCTGACCCGCGGCACAACCAAGGCCCACCTCGCACGCGCCGCGCTCGAATCGATTGCCTACCAGGTCGCAGAACTCTTGCACGCGATGCAGGCCGACCTACCGGACGATGTGTTTATCAACGAGCTGCGTGTCGACGGCGGGGCGTGTGGGAATGACTTGTTGATGCAGATGCAGGCCGACGTCTTGCAACTGCCCGTCGTCCGCCCAACCGTGACCGAGACCACCGCCCTGGGCGCCGCCTACCTCGCGGGCCTATCGGTTGGCCTCTGGCGCGACACCGACTCCCTCGAAGCCAACTGGATGGCCGACCGCACCTTCGAGCCCGGCATCCCCGCCCAAGCCGCCGCCGACGCGCTTGCGGGTTGGCACGAGGCGATCGAACGGGCACGGCTCTGAATTTATTTTGATTTACCGGAAATGCTATCGATATAGATATGCCCCTTTGTCTGAGCAGCATGAACTTTTTTATCAATCATTTGAGCGAAAGTTAAATACTCTTCGAGGACCATCATTATGTCCCCGCCATCAACGAAAATTGTTTTTATTGCTTTGCTCTGAGTTAATGCTGAGACTACCTCTGTACTGAATCCGTTTATCGAGACAAAGATTCCCCTGCCATACATTTTGCCTTCAACCTTTGCCGCGAACTGATAAACCGGTTCATTTGAGGCGGCAGCTTCATGCCATTTTGCCTCAAGAAGGTAATGCTCTCCATCGTATTTAACGGCACCATCAATCTGCTCGCCAACAATTCTGAATGGTTCAGTTACTTCGAGTGTTGAAAGCCGACACAATTCCAGCAATATCTTCTCTAATTCATAGCCACGTTTCTGGCTAGACGAAGCCCCTTGAATTAACTGAATATGCCTTTGTTTTAGTTCTTCGATTGTCTTCGAAGGATAGTTGTTTTTTGATTCATCGTCTTCTCGCCTTTTCCGTTCTTCCTTAATTCGATGGTCACGGATTTCTTGCAGCTGCCGTAGGTGATTGATTGCGTAATCTGCTTCTCTCCGATCAAGTTTTTTGAGTTTTTCGAAATAGTAGCTGTCGAAATGAGACCATGCGATTAAGGCCTGTAGCATTGCCCGAAACTTCCCCAGCCCTTTATCAGGTGATTGGTTTAAGTGGCTGAAAATGCGATCCACTATTACATATCGCTTCAGCTCTTTGTGATCGCCAAGTACAGATATATCCTGCTTAGTACACCCTGATTTTTTGAAAAACTCAACGATATCGTCTTTAGGCCAAAGCAATTTCAAGATGCAATCTCTCATGGCCCCCTGTATGTCCATTGGAAAAGTCATCCTGGAATAATAACGTTCTGTGCGATTTTGACGCCAACACCCCTCCAAACTACCCTATCCGGCTCGATACACCGCGATAAACCCACAAAAATCCCTGCAAGGAACACCCCATGGCCATCGATACCCTCTACGAAAAAGACGGCAGCCTCCAACCCCTCGCCGGCAAGACCGTCGCCGTCATCGGCTACGGCAGCCAGGGACACGCCCACGCCCAAAACCTCCGCGACTCCGGCATCAACGTCATCGTTGCAAACCGCAAGGAATCCAAGAACGGCAAGCTCGCGATCGAGCACGGCTTCGATCCGATGCCCGTCGCCGACGCGGTCAAGGCGGCCGACGTCATCGTCATCGCGCTGCCCGACGAGGCCCAGCCCACCGTCTACGACGATCACATCGGGCCCAACCTCAGCGACGGCAAGACGCTGATGTTCACCCACGGCTTTAACATCCACTTCAGCACGATCACGCCTCCGGAAGGTGTCAACGTCTGCATGGTCGCGCCCAAGGGCCCGGGCCACACCGTCCGCTCCGAGTTTGAGCGTGGCGGCGGCGTGCCTTGCCTCATGGCCGTGCATCAGGACGCGACCGGCGACGCGAAGGACCTCGCGTTGGCTTACGCCATCGGCGTCGGCGGCGGCAAGGGCGGCATCCTCGTCACCAACTTCAAGGACGAGTGCGAGACCGACCTCTTCGGCGAACAGGTCGTCCTCTGCGGCGGCCTGTCCGAACTCATCAAGCACGGCTTCGACACCCTCGTCGAAGCCGGCTACCCCGCCGAGCTCGCCTACTTCGAAACCTGCCACGAGGTCAAGCTCATCGTCGACCTCATCGTGCAGGGCGGTCTCGACTACATGCGCTACTCGATCTCCAACACCGCGGAGTTCGGCGACTATTACACCGGCCCGAAGATCGTCGACGCCGAAACCAAGAAGCGCATGCAAGACGCCCTGAAACACATCCAGGACGGCGGCTTCGCCAAAGCCTTCCGCGACGACTACGCCAACGACTTCAAGTGGTTCAAAGAACAACGCGCTAAGAACGCCTCCCACGGCGTCGAAAAAGTCGGCAAAGAACTCCGCGCAATGATGCCGTGGCTGAACCCGGTGGAGATGTGAATTTCCCTTGATTGACAATACGCAGAATCGATATCCCCACCTATGTAGGCGGGGATATTTATTTTGACTGAATTAGTTGACCGAACCCTTGTCGCTCCACCACGTTTCCCATTGGTCGGCGAGTTGTTTGACGCGGTCGGGGTGCTGGTCGGCGAGGTTGTGTTGTTCGGTGGGGTCGGCGGCGAGGTCGTAGAGTTGCCAGGGGGCTTTTTTGTTCTTGCCGGGGCGGACGGCTTTCCAGTTGCCGTTGCGGATGGCGTCGCCGCCGAAGCGCCAGTAGAGGGGGCGATCGGGTTGGCTGGTCTCGCCTTTGAGTGCGGGTAGCAGGGAGACGCCGGGCAGGGCGGCGGGGGGCTTGACGCCGGCGAGGTCGAGGAAGGTGGGGGTGAAGTCGATGAGGTGGCCGACGCGGTCGGTCCACACGCCGGCCGGGGTTTTGCCGGGCCAGCAGGCGATCATGGGGGTTCGGGTGCCGCCTTCGAAGGGCGTGGTTTTGTACTTGCGGAAGGGGGTGTTGCTGGCGTTGGCCCAGGGTTTTCCCTGCGTCAGGTAGCTCGTGACCTCCCAGGGCATCGATCCTTTGACCGACGAGCGATCTTTGGAGTCAGCCTCGGCGCCGTTGTCGGAGAGGAAGAAGAAGACGGTGTTCTCGTACTCGCCTTGGGCTTTGATCTGTTCGATGACTCGGCCGATGTTTTCGTCCATGTTGGTGATCATCGCGGCGTAAGTGGCCATGCGCAGGTCCCACCAGTCCTTGTCTTTTTCTTTGATGCTGTCCCACGCGGGCACGCCGGTGTCGCGCGGCGGCAGTTTGGTGTTGGGGGAGTGGACGCCGAGTTCGGTCTGTCTGGCGAAGCGTCGCTGACGCAGCTCGTCCCAGCCGATCTGTTTGTACTTGCCGCGGTACTTGGCGACGTCTTCTTCGGAGGCGTGCAGGGGGTAGTGCGGCGCGGTGTAGGCGAGGTAGAGGAAAAAGGGTTTGTCTTCGTCTTTGTATTGATCGAGGTAGCTCGACGCGTAGTCGGTGAAGACATCGGTGGTGTAGAAGTCTTTGTCGGTTGGGGTGAAGGGCTTGTATTGCTGGTCGTCGTTGGCCCATCGGCGGACGCGCTTTTTGGCGGGTTCGGGTTCGCCGGGCCGGGCGTGGCCGGGGTTCCAGAAGTTGCAGCAGCCGTCGGTGAGGCCGAAGTATCGGTCGAAGCCGCGCTGGTAGGGGGTTTGGCCGGCGTGCCACTTGCCGGTCATGAGGGTGCGGTAGCCTGCGTCGCGGAGGCGGTCGCCGAAGGTTTGTCCCTTGTAGATGACGGAGGCGGAGGCGCCGACGTGGTGCCACCATTGGCCGGTGATGAGCGACGCGCGGGTGTGCTCGCACTTGGCGTTGTTGTAGAAGGTTCGAAATCGGACGCCTTGCGCGGCAAGGCGATCGAGGTTGGGCGTATCGATTTCGCCGCCGTAGGAGCCGATATCGGAAAAGCCCATGTCGTCGCACATGATGAGGACGATGTTGGGTCGGGTGTCATTTGCCCAAGCGGTCCAGGCGAACAGGCTAAGCAGGGCGGCGGCGAAGGCGGCGTAGAACGCTTTCATGACAGGGCTCGCGGGTGATGGAACGTCTAACGGGTGACGCGGTTGGCTTGGTCGGCGTTACCCTCGGCGAACGCGGTGGCGTTGGCGAGCGTAGTACTCGCGATCTCGTGCATGGCTTCCTTGGTGAAGAAGGCCTGGTGGCTGGTGATGAGTACGTTCGGGAAGGTGAGCAGCCGGGCGAGGGTGTCGTCTTGAAGGACCTGGTCGGAGAGGTCTTCGAAGAAGACGTCGCCTTCTTCTTCGTAGACGTCGAGCGCGACCGATCCGATGCGGCCGGACTTGAGCCCGCCGATGAGCGCGGAGGCGTCGATGAGTCCGCCGCGGCTGGTGTTGACGAGCATGACGCCGGGCTTCATCTTTTCGACCGCGTCGGTCGAGATGAGGTGATGCGTCTTCGGCGTCAGCGGGCAGAGCAGCGAGACGATATCGGACTTTTCGATCAGGTCGTCGAACGGCACGTAGGCGACGCCGGTCGCTTCGAGTTCGGCGTTGGGATTCAGGTCGTAGGCGAGCACGTGCATGCCCAGGCCCTTCGCGATCTTGGCGAGGATCTGGCCGATGCGCCCGGTGCCGACGATGCCTATCGTCTTGTCGTTGAGGTCGAAGCCGATGAGTCCGTCGATGGCGAAGTTGCCGTCGCGGACGCGGTTGTAGGCCTTGTGCACCTTGCGGTTCAGCGTCAGGATCAGCGCCAGCGTGTGCTCGGCCACGGCGAATGGAGAGTACACCGGCACGCGACACACCGTTATGCCCAGCCGATCGGCCGCGTCGAGATCGACGTTGTTGTATCCCGCGCACCGCAGCAGCACGAGCTCGCAGCCCTGATCGGCGAGCGCCTCGAGCGTCGCCGCGCCCAGCGGATCGTTGACGAACACGCACACCGCGTCGCAGCCCTTCGCCAGCGACGCGGTGTCCGCGGTCAGCTTCGTTTCGTAGAAGACGAGTTCGTGACCCGCGTCCCGATTCACCGCCTGGAAGAATCGCTGGTCGTAGGGTTTGGTGCTGAAGAAACAGATTTTCATGGTAGAGTTTTATCAGATGCGCCCGGGCTTACTGATTTTGCATGACTTCATGCGCGACGCATAAGACGGCGCCCAAGGCCCGATAATGCCTGTTATGTTTAATTCGGCGATCGCTCCTGGGTTGCTAGCGAGGTTTGTGCTGTATGGCGGGTAACGGCGATCATTTGCGGCGGGGCTCGGCGGTTGAGGCGGGTCCTGTCGGTGCGACGGGGTCGGGTGTGGCGGGTGTGTTGGATCAGGATGTCGGGTGTCCGGCGTGCGGTTACAACCTCCGCGGCTTGGCGGAGGATGTGGCGACGTGTCCGGAGTGCGGGACGCGGTCGGACGTGGCGATGTTGTTGGTGCGGCGTTGGGACTTGCCTTGGTATCGGGCACCGAAGTACAACCAGTTGTGTATGCCGGCCGCGGCGGCGTTTGTTGCGGTGTTGGGTTGGTTGCTGACGGGCTTGGTGTCGAGCGCGTCGATGTCGTGGGAGTCGACGTCGATGATCGGTTGGATGTGGCTGGTGTTCGGGCTGGTCGGCTGGGGGTCGGCGATGGCGTGGGTGTACTCCCGATTAGACGGCGCGACGAGCGTGGGCTTTGCGCTGCTGACGCATTTCCCGATCGCGGGGTACATCGGCGGGCTGATCGCGTTCGTGTCGGGGCTGGTGATGACGATCGTCTGGCTGGGCGATCTGGCCGGCGGACCGAAGCCGAAGCCGGAAATCCTGTTGATCGGTTTGATGCTGTTGGTGGGCGGCGCGGCGGGCTTTGTGATGGCGCGTTGGATCGAGCGGATGGCGGCGAAGCACTGCATCCGTTTGTATTTGCGGCGGGCGACGACGAGCTAGTGTGTTGATTGACTCGGGGATCGCATCGGCCCGCGGAGGGCTTGCGATCCGACGATGAACCGAAGGGAAATGCCCGGGAGAGGATTCGAACCTCCAAGGGATTTAACTCCCACCACGACCTCAACGTGGCGCGTCTGCCAGTTCCGCCACCCGGGCTTGGGTGCGATCCAAAATTATAGCGATTCGCTCTAAGCGGTGCACGGCCGGTCGCTGCGCGGCGCGCGGTTTTTCGAATGCGGGTGATAGGACTCGAACCTACACGGGTTTTACCCCACCAGAACCTAAATCTGGCGCGTCTGCCAATTTCGCCACACCCGCTTGTGTAGCATTTTCGCTGCGTTTACGGGGGCCATTGTAGCTAAGTCCGATGGGCTGCGGCATTGGGCGTTCGCGTTTAGACTTGCGGCATGATTGAGAGCGATCCGTTTGCGTTGTTGGGTTTGCCGCGTCGTTTTTCGGTGGACGAGTCTGCGCTTCGCCGGGCGTTTTTGGAGGCGTCGGCCTCGTGTCATCCGGATCGGTTTACGGACCCCATTGAGCAGGCCGAGGCGGTCGAGTCGATGTCGCGGGTGACCGACGCGTATCGCGTGTTGACGGACCCGGAGCTTCGGGCGAAGGCATTGCTTGGGTTGTCGGGGCTCGAGCTCGCGGCCGATCGCGACAAGCTGCCGCCCGCGCTGCTGATGGAGGTGATGGAGGTGCGCGAGGAACTGGAGGCGGCGACCGAGTCGGGCGACTCGGCGGAGTTGGATCGCCTTCGCCGCTGGGCCAGCGAGCAGCGCACGGGACATCTGGATCGGCTTGCGACGCTGTTGGACGGCGAACTCGATGCGGAGAAGGCCAAGGCGGCCCGGCTGGAGCTCAACGCGCTGCGTTACATACAGCGGATGCTCGAGCAGATGCCGGGGTGAGGCGTGCGATCAGCGTTTCATGCTTCGCCTGCGACGCGTAGCATCGCGGCTATTTTGCTACGCGGTATTCACCGTGAAAGGCCGAGTCGATCGACGATGCGAGCGAGCTAGAGGCCGGCGATTTTCGATGCGGTTTTGAGGGTTTCGCGGGTGATGGACATCATGAGTTCGGGTGGCCAGGCGAGGTTGGCGTCGTGCTTGAATTGCTCGGGGAGGATGCCGAGGGTCAGGGTGCGGACCTGTTCTTCGACTTCGTATCGGCGCTGGTGGTGGGCGTCTTCGTCGCCGGCGGGCAGGGGCTCGGCGAGGTCGCGGGCGAGCATGAGCGTGGTGACTTGCCAGTCGAAGTAGCCTTGGAGGGGGTTGTCTGGTTCTTGGGTGGGTTGGTCGGACATGGGGTTCGGGGTTGGGTGGTGGAGAAGTTTTGTTCCGGGGGCGATCCGGGGCGGCGCGTTGCTTTGCCCCGGCTTGGGGTGGGGTTGGTTTAGTTTTCGAAGGCGGCGAGGGCCTGGTCGATGGTGAAGCGGTTTTCGTAGAGGGACTTGCCGATGATGGCGCCTTGGATGTCGAGAGTTTTCAGGGCGCGGAGGTGTTCGAGCGTGCCGACGCCGCCGCTTGCGACGATGGGGACGTTGGTGGCGCGGGTCATCTCGGCGGTGGCTTCGACATTGGGGCCGGTGAG
Organism: Phycisphaeraceae bacterium; assembly: GCA_049605275.1. Classification (GTDB taxonomy): domain Bacteria; phylum Planctomycetota; class Phycisphaerae; order Phycisphaerales; family Phycisphaeraceae; genus JAHQVV01. The sequence continues at coordinate 1,230 of JBMYUK010000062.1, read as the reverse complement.
CATGCCGTCTACGGCGATGTCGGTGTAGACGATCGCGGCGAGGGGCCAGCCGTCGACGCGTTTGGCGATGTCGAGTGCGCTGAGGTCGGAGGTTTGTTCCCATCCGTCGCTGGCGGCCATGCCGTCCTTGGCGTCGAGGCCGAGCACGACGCGATGTTGATAGGCGTCTTGCTGGGCGAGCCTGGCGAACCAGTCCCAGTTGCGGAGTGCGGCGGTGCCGACGATGACGCGTTCGACGCCGGCGTCGAGGAGCTGGTCGATGGCTTCCTCGGAGCGGACCCCCCCGCCGACTTCGACCTTGAGTCGGGTCTTTTTGCAGATGGATCGGATGGGTTCGAGGTGTTCCATGTTGCCCGAGCGTGCGCCGTCGAGGTCGACGACGTGGAGCCAGGTGCTGCCGGCCTGTTCGAATACGCGGGCCTGTTCGAGCGGGCTGTCGCCGTAGGTGGTCTGCCGGTCGTAGTCGCCCTGCGTGAGTCGGACGACGCTGCCGCCGCGGAGGTCGATGGCGGGGAAGAGGTGTTTTTGGTTGGTTGGTGGGTTTGACATCGGGCGGCGATTGTAGGGTCTCGGGCTGGGGCGTGGGCGGCTGCGTGCTTGCCGCGATCCCTCGGTCTGGCTACCCTGTTCGCGTTAGATGCGACGCCTGATAAGTTCCAACTCGCTGCGTATTGCGGTCCTGGTCTGGTTTTCGGGCTGGCTGTTGCTCGTGATGCCGGGGCACAAGCGCGGGATCGTTGAGCTGCCGGGCGGCGAGGCCGATGCGGTTGCGTCCTGCTGCGAGCCGAGGCCGAGTTGCTGCGACGACGCGTCCGTTGCGGTCTTGGTCGGCGATGCTTGCACGAGCGATACGGTGGCGTGCGACGGCGACGGATCGTTCTGCTGCGACGACACGCCGCGCCCCACCGATCCGGCCAAGCACTGCGCGATCTGTTATCTGAAATCGCACCTGACCGACCCGCCCGCGGTCGTGCTCTACACGCCCTATCTCGGCGAGTTGGACGAACTCGTATTTGTAACGCTCGACTCGATCATCGACGCGCTCGCGACGCCCGATCGGCTGCGCGGGCGAGCGCCGCCGGCCTGAGCGTCTGCCCTCTTCGCATCGTCGTTTTGACATTGAACCCGATCCTTTGATCGCGGCGGCGTTTATATTTCGTCGCCGCGGGAGAGATGCGCATGGACCGCCGCGCTTTTACGTTTATCGAATTGTTGGTTGTTGTTTCGATC
>JBMYUK010000061.1:0-9948 GCA_049605275.1 Phycisphaeraceae bacterium | reverse complement strand
TGGTGATCGGTGCCGAGGACCCGACGTTGATCGCCAACCTGGACGGGCGCCTCGTCGCGGTCACCGGGGGGGAGGTGCGGACACTCAGGTCGGCGCAGCTCAAGGGTCGGGTGGTCGAGGTGGATCATGGTCAAAAGGTTTAGGGCTTAGGGCTTAAGGCGTCGGTCATCGACGAGTCGCTTGAGGCTCAGCCGGTAGTCGTATCTTCGACGTGCTTGACGATCGCGGCGAGGGCCTGGTCCCAGCGCTCGGTGATCTCGGGCCACTCGTACTGCAGCGCGTCGGCGAGGGCGACGAAGTCGCTTGCGACCACCGCGTCTTTGAGTTCGTTGAGACTGTCGATGAGTTCGCTCATCCGCGCCATGACGGACTGGTCTTCGACGGCGATCGCTTCGAGGTCGAGTTGCATAAGCTGAGCGGATTGGCCGACGGCCTGCTGAGCCTGGAGCCAGCCGTTGATCGAGGCTTTGACGAGGTCCATCGCCTTCGCGGGTTCGTCTTGCTGAAGCAGTTCGGCGGCTTGCTGCTGCATGGTTTGCGAAGCGGCGAGTTGTTCGCGGACCTCTTCGAGGATGCCGGCGACCAGGTCGGCGGGCTTCGCGGAGTACAGGCGGATGTCGCTGCCCGGTCGGGTGGGCTGATCGTCTTCGAGATCGGGACCGGTGACGGCGAGGCCGTCGACCTTGACTTCGACGACGACTCGGCCGGCGGGCGCGAGGTGCTCGGCGGCGGCGGCGAGAAGCTCGCGCATCGAGCCGGGGGTCAGAGTCGCGGGTTGGTCGTCGATGTGAATCGGCACGGCTGCATCATACGACACCGCCCGTGCGACGACCAGCAGTGATAGGATGTCCGCCCCCCTTTTGGAGCAGCCATGACCAGGATCGTCGTACTCGATGGATACACCACCAGCCCACTGGCCGCCGATGCAAAGACCGACGCGGATGAAGCCGACTGGTCGCCGCTCGCGTCGCTCGGTGAACTCGTCGTGCACGAGCGGACCGCACCCGAGCAGACGATCGAGCGCATCGGCGACGCCGAGATCGTGCTGACCAACAAGACGCCGATCACCGAAGCGATCCTGCAAGCGTGCCCCGGGCTCAAGTACGTCGGTGTGCTGGCGACGGGGGTGAACGTCGTCGATCTCGACGCGGCGAAGGCGCGCGGCCTGACCGTCTGCAACGTCCCGGGTTATTCGACGCACTCGGTCGCGCAGCACGTGCTCGCCCTCTTGCTCGAACTGACGTGCCGGGTCGGCGAACACGACGCGGCGGTGCGAGCGGGTCGTTGGGTGTCTTGCGAGGACTTCAGCTTTACGACCGGTCGATTAGTCGAGTTGCACGGCAAGACGCTCGGCATCGTCGGTATGGGCGCGATCGGACAGGCCGTCGCCAGGGTCGGGGCGGCGTTGGGCATGTCGATCGCCGCGAGCAGTCGGACCGAGAAAGAGATCGGCCTGCCGGCGGAGTGGCTGAGCGTCGATGCGCTCTTCGCCGAGGCGGACGTGGTCACGCTGCACTGCCCGCTCACCGCGGAGACACGAGGTCTGGTCGATGCGGCGCGGTTGTCGTCGATGAAGCGCAGCGCGTATCTGATAAATACCGGTCGCGGGCCGTTGATCGACGAGCCGGCGTTGGCCGAGGCGCTGACGGACGGCACGATCGCGGGCGCGGGTCTCGATGTATTGAGCAGCGAGCCGCCGAGCGCGGATAACCCATTGCTGCGTGCGCCCAACTGCGTCATCACGCCTCACACCGCCTGGGCGACGGTGGCGAGCCGGCGTCGTTTGTTGCAGATCGCGGCCGACAATCTGCGCGGTTATCTCGACGGTCAACCGATCAACGTCGTAAGCTGAATGCATGCCAAGCGATCTCACCGGCTACCGCAGCGTGCTCGTGTTCGGCGGCAGCTTCGATCCGCCGCACCGCGCCCACGTGTTGCTGCCCCAGCAGGCGGCAAAAGCGATCGGCGCGGATGTCATCGCTTACATCCCCGCCGGCCGGGCGCCGCATAAACTCGACAAAGTCCAAACCGCTCCGGATCATCGACTGGCCATGCTGCGGCTCGCGCTCGCCGATCACCCCGGCGGCATCCCGGCGTTGGTCGTGACCGACGAGATCGATCGCGGTCCGGATCAACCGAGCTACACCGTCGATACGCTCGAGCGTTTGCGGGCGAACCTCGATCCCGGTGCATCGATGCGCCTGCTGATCGGTGCCGATCAGTTGCGGATCTTCGACCAGTGGCGTTCGCCCGAGCGGATCGTCGCGTTGGCCGAGCCGCTCGTGATGGTGCGTCCGCCGGACACGCGTGAGTCGCTGCTGGCTGGTCTGCCGGCGGATGAGCGTGACGCTTGGGCGAAGCGATTGGTCGACACCGAGTCGATGGACCTAAGTTCGACCGAGGTGCGTGAAGCGGGTGGTCGCAGCGAGATGATCTGCGACGCCGTGGCGGAGTACATCGATTCGCACGACCTCTATCGCGACGCATAAGGGGTCACGGGAACACGCCGCGGATGTTGTAGACCTGATCGAGGTATTGCAGTGCCGAGCAGTAGGCCGCCGTGCGCATGTCGCAGCCCTTTTCTCGTGCGATATCGGTGACGCGATCGGCCGCCGCGTGCATGAGTCGTCGCAACTCGTCGTCGACGTGCTGCGCGGACCATCGCTCGGCCTGACGATTCTGCTTCCATTCGAAATAGCTCACCGTCACCCCCCCGCTATTGCACAAGATCGCCGGCAGCACGCGCACCCCCCGACCCTCGAGCACGCGGTCGGCCTGCGGCGTGCACGGCGCGTTCGCGCCCTCGGCCAGGACGCTGCAGTTGATCTGCTCCGCCCGGTCCGCATCGATCATCTGCTCGAGCGCTGCGGGAACCAGCAGATCAACCTCGTGGCTGTAAAACGCGTCGGTATCGATCGCCTCGGCGTCGGGATAGCCTCGTATGCCGCCGGTGTGTTGGACGTAGTCCGCGAGCGCATCAGCGTCGATGCCCGATTGATGGCGGATTGCGCCGGTGTGGTCGATGACGGCGGTAAGGGTCGAGCCGCGCTGTTTGAGTAGCCGCGCGGTCCACGAACCGACGTTGCCGAAGCCGATGACGCTGTAAGTCATCTTCGCCGGGTCGATATTCATCGCTGGCAGCATGACTTCGAGGACGAAGACGAGGCCTTGACCGGTTGCTTTTTCGCGCCCCTCGGAGCCGCCGAACGCCAGCGGCTTGCCGGTGACGACCGCGTTGCCGTAGCTGCGCTGCGCTCGTCCGGTGATGTTCATGTACGTGTCGGCCATCCAGCCCATGATCTCGGCGTTGGTGCCGACGTCGGGCGCGGGGATGTCGTAGTCCGGGCCGATGTTGTCGCCCAGCGCGCTGGTGAATCGTCTGGTCAGACGCATCAGTTCGTCGCGTGACAGCTCGCGCGGGTTGATCTGCACCCCGCCCTTGCCTCCGCCCAAAGGCAGACGCACCAGCGCGCACTTCATCGTCATCAGCAGCGCGAGCGACTTGATGTCGTCCAGCGACACCGACGGGTCGAATCGCATGCCGCCCTTGTACGGCCCGAGTAGGTTGTTGTGCTGCACGCGGTAGCCTTTGAACAGCCGGTAGCTGCCGTCATCCATCCGCACGGGAAAGTGCACCATCAGTTCGTTCTTGGGCTGCGCGAGGATGAGTTGCAGAAAGGTCGGTACCTCGAGCAGTTCCGCTGCGCTGAGCACCTGCGTCGCCGTCTGCTGATAAAGATTGTTCGGATCGTATCGGAAGCCGAGTTCAGAGAGGATCGTCGTCGCGGTGCTGGCCATGTGTCATTCCTCTTGGGTTACCGAATCTATCGGCAAAATCGTCGCGTCCGGGCATGTTATGCCTTGCGATGAGTCGGCGTGTGCCGAGGGCCTTTGATCCCGGCCGGCGCGGCGCTCTGGCCCGGCTTGGGTTCGCGGCTTAGACTGTTCCGATGATTGTCTATTGCTGTGCCGATCTGATCTTTGCGACCAAGGTGCGTTCGACTTGCGATGCGCTCGGCGTCGTTTCGCGACCGGCGCGCGACGCCGAGATGCTGCAGAAGCGCTTGGACCGCATCGACGATGGCAAGCCGAACGAGCCCGTGTCGCTGGTGCTGGTCGATCTGGACATCGGCGAGCCGGCGCTCGAGCTGATCCAAACCGCGCGGACGCACGACGGTTCGCTGCCTGTGATCGCGTGGGGGCCGCACGTCGCGGTTGATCTGCTGAGCCAGGCGGGCGGTGCCGGGGCGAGCGAGGTGATGACGCGCGGCTCGTTCACGTCGAAGCTGCCGGAGATCGTGTCGTCTTTTCGCGGTTGACGATCGAGGCCGGCACGCCTTTCCTTACGCAGGCATCTCGATGACGCGAATGATGACCGGTTCGCCCTGAATGGGTTCGAGTCCTGCGATCTCTTTCGCGGCCGACTCGACGTCGCCGAGCCGGGTCAAGTGGGTCGTCACGACGAGCGACACGACCTCGCCCGCTTTGGATTCGTGCTGCAAGACGGCGGAGAGCGAGATGCCTTTGTCGCCGAGGATCGAGGTGACCTTGGCCATGACGCCGGGTTCGTCGATCGTCTCCATCCGCAGATAGTAGGCACTCTCGGTGTCGGCTCGGTCGAGGAGGTGCGCGGGGGCGGTGAGGTCGGGCGTGAGGCAGAGATTTGAGAAGGCCGCGGTCGCGCTGCCGCAGACGATGCCGATGAGATCGCTGACGACGGCGCTGGCGGTGGGCATCTGCCCGGCACCCTGGCCGTAGTAGAGGGTGTGCCCGGCGGCGTGGCCGTGGACCGAGAGCGCGTTGTACGGGCCGGCGACCTGTGCGAGCAGTTCGTCCTTCTTGATGAAGCACGGCTGCACGCCGATGTTGACCCACTTGCTGTCAGGCCAGCGCTCGGCGATCGCCAGCAGCTTGATGTCGAAGCCCAGCTCGTCACCGAGCGCGATGTCTTTGAGGTCGAGCCCGTCGACGCCGATGGCGTGAACCTGTTCGCCGTGGATCGTCACGCCGAAGGCGAGCGACGCGAGGATGGCGAGCTTTTGGGCCGCGTCTTGACCCGAGACATCGAGCGTCGGATCGGCTTCAGCGAAGCCGGCTTCCTGCGCCTCGGCCAACGCCTGTGCGTATGTTTTTCCGCGCGTCGTCATCTCCGTGAGGATGTAATTGCACGTGCCATTGAGGATGCCAAAAAGCCCGTCGATGCGGTTGGCCATAAGCCCGGTGGTCAGCGCGGTGACGCAGGGGATCCCGCCGCCGCAGGACGCTTCGAACGCGATCGTCGCGCCGTGTGCGTGCGCAACGCCGAAGAGTTCCGGCCCCTTCTCCGCGAGCAGGCTCTTGTTCGCCGTGACCACGTGCTTGCCGTGCTCGAGCGCAAGCCGCAGCAGCCAGTCCATCGGCTCGACGCCGCCGGCCACCTCGATCACGATATCGATCTCGTCCGCGGAGATCACCGCCTCCTGGTCGTCCGTGACGATCGAAGGATCGACCAGGCCGCTTGCCTTCGCCTTCTCGATGTCTCGGACGAGCACGCGACGCAGTTCGATCCGCTTGCCGGTGCGCTGAGCGTAAAGTTCCGACTGATCGCGCAACAGCTTTGCGACGCCTCCGCCGACGGTCCCCAGCCCGATCATCCCGACACCGATCACATCATCTGGCACAACGCGCTCCGGTCGTTCCGCGAGTCATTCGAGCCGCACAGGATACCGCATATCCGGTTCGCGGCCGTTAGCCGACCGGCTAACTTCGCCTGTACGATCTACAATACGACTATGACGAGAACCAATACCCCGACGCCCGCTACGGATGAATTTACTTTCACGCCGCCCATGTGCGCGATCTTCCGTCGCTTTCTCAAACGCAAGGGCCTTAAGTTCACGACCGAACGCGCGATGATCCTCGACGCGGTGCTCGGCAAGGACGGCGTCTTCGAGGCCGACGAACTGCTCACCGACATGCGCGACGCCGACCATCGCGTCTCCAAAGCCACGATCTACCGCACGCTCAAGCACCTCATGGAATCCAAGATCATCAAAGAGGTGCTGATCGATTCCACCCGCGCCCACTATCAACTCGCCTTCGGCCAAAAATCGGCCGGCCACCTCGTCTGTCTCGAAACCAATCAGATCATCGAGTTCCCCACCGAGGAGCTCGACGAGCTCATGCAAAAAATCTGCAAAGAGCACGGCTACGAACCCCTCAGCCACCGCTTTGTCATCTACGGCTCAAGCCCCGCGGCACAGAAGACCGAGCCAGCGGAAGAGGATTGAGACCATTCGGGGTTGGTCCGCAGATTACACAGATGTCACAGATTCAAGGCAACGCTTCGCTTCACCACAGAGACGCAGAGAACGCAAAGTGCGCAGAGTAAAGCGGAGTAGGTTTACTCATTTAAACACCAAAATCAACTCTGCGTTCTCAGCGATCTCCTCACCTCTGCGGTGAAGCGAAGCGTCTCTTTTGGATCGAAAATCTGTGCCATCTGTGAAATCTGTGGACGAACAACAGACCGCTCTTAATCCACACCCTCTTCGAGATCGCGCTGCTCGATCGGGCGCGTGATCTTGTAAGACTCGTCGACCCATCGGCCAAGATCGATCGTCTTGCATCGCGACGAGCAGAATGGGAAATGCTCGTTATCCGAACGGGCCTTGGCCTTGCAGATCGGACACTTCGTCGTGGTCGAATCAGCGGCGGTGGTTTTTCGTTCACTCATCACAAGCGGTTGGGTTGAAGGCGTGTAATGCTGTCGCGAGTTTTGGCATTTTATCGCTCCAATCGCCTTCGGGCGACAGCGTGATGCGTCGGCCGTTCGCGGCGTGTTCGATCGCGACCCACAGCAGGTCCTCACCGAGCGCAGGGCGGATCAGCCGGGCCCACTCGATCGCGACGACCGCGTTCTCGCGCAGCTCTTCGCCGCAGCCTATCCAGCCGATGGACTCGAGTTCTTCCGCTGAACCGATGCGATAGGCGTCGATGTGAACTAAAAGGGGTCTGACCCCTTTTTCGAAACCTTTTTCGGAGGGTGGCTCGTATTCCTGGGCCATGACAAACGTCGGACTGCTGACCTGACCGGGATCGAGGCCCATGCCCTCGGCCAATCCGCGGACCAGTTGCGTCTTGCCCGAGCCGAGTTCACCTTGCAACGCGACGACATCGCCCGCGCCGCAGCAACGACCGATCGCTCGGCCGACCCGCGCGGTCTCGTCGATACTGAACGTATCGATCGCGATTTGGGCGGCGTGCTCGGTCACCCGTGGTGCTCCCAGCCGAGGCCGTCGATCGCGACACGCTCGTTGCCGTTAAGCAGCACGATGCCCGGCCCGTCGGTGACCACGCCGATACGCGTGATCGGTACGCCGTCGATCGACGCAGGTAGGCTTGCCCCGGCGTCAGCGATCAACAGCAATTCATAGTCTTCCCCGTCCGCCACCGCGTGCAACCAACCGGGGCGACCGCTGCGCAGCGCAAACTGCCGAGCGACCGGGCTGACGGGCAACAGGTGGCCCCTGATCTCGGCGCTCGACACAAGGTGCGGCAAGTCACGCGCGAGGCCGTCGGACAGGTCGATCATCGCCTTAGGCCGGGTTGCAGGGTCCGCCGCGAGTTGGCGTGCGACCTTCAGGCGCGGCTCGAAGTCGAGGTGATGGGTCGTGCCGTTGTAAGCGTGGAGCGAGCCGCCGAGTTGTCCGGTGACGTAGATCGCGTCGCCGGGCGATGCGCCGTCGCGCGTGACCGGCTCGACGCCGTCGGCAACCGCGAGCGCGGTGACGCTCAACGACATCCGCTCGTCGCAGGTCGCGGTGTCGCCGCCGATGAGCGGTGCGCCGTACGCCTTCGCCGTTTCGCGCACGGCCGCGAGTAGCATCTCGGCGTCCGCTTCCTTGAACCCCTTGGGCAGGACCGCCGACACCAGCGTCGCCAACGGCACCGCCGCCATCGCCGCGACATCCGAGAGATTACGCGTCACCGCCTTGCGCCCGATCTGCTCGAGCGACGCGCTCACGCGATCGAAGTGAACCCCTTCGATGGCCTGGTCGACCGCGACAAGTAACTCGATCTCGCCAAGCCGCAGCGCGGCCATATCGTCGCCCGGCGGAATCGAGACCGCCTCGGGCAAGTCGCCGTTGTACGCCACGATCGATCGGATGAGTTCGAACTCACGCATCGCAGGATTGTACCCCGCCGCTGTGTCGCATCATTTCGCGAGCTTGGCGATCAGACGCCAGATATCGTGGCGGGTCAGTTCGAGGCTTGCTCGCGCGTTGAAGGCCGCGCAAAGCTGTTCGAACGCCGGCGTGTAGAGCAACTGGTCGCGCTTGGAGAGCGCTCCGACCGCGTCCTCGACCGCCTCGGCGAGCAGTTGTTCCTGTTCGAATGTGATCCGCGGCCGCTCGCCGTGCGCCCGGCCCATCCGCGGCAATCGCCCCGCTTTGCGAAGATTGTGCAGGCGATGGAAGACCGCGGCACGATCCGGCACGTGCTCATCGGCTCCGGCCCCGCCGCCATACATCGACGCGTACAGCGCCTCGAACGCGTCGGTGTACGGCAGGTCGTCGAGCGTTCGGCCCTGCTTCTGATACACGCTGATCAACAGGTCGTCGTCGTTGGTCGGAAAGAGCGTGGCGTCGGTCATGGCACGATGCGTTACGAGACGGGTTGCGGCGCCGGCTTGGGCGCGACGGGTTCGGGCACGGGTTGGCCGTCCCAGTAGATGAGGCCGGGCTCGGTCACGCCGGCCATGAGTTCTCCGCCGGGCACGATGCGCAGCGCGACGCCGTGGGGCCCGCAGCCGAGCGACCGCGCGGACGCCTCGTACGTGTGTGTCTTCGAGCCCGATTGGCTTTGGACCATATCGACCACGCCGGGCGACAGCAGCCTGCCCTTCTCGTCGAGCGCACCGATGAGCGCCTGAACGCGGACGTCCTGCGGCGACAGGCCGCCGAGGCGGACCTCGGCTTTGACCGCGATCGGCTCGTCGGGGCGTAGCGTCTGCCCGGCGTTGCTCTCGACCGCGTCGAAGCCAAGCGACGGCCAGGCGTAGCGCAGCTTCTCCTTGAGTTGAGCCCGAGCGATCGAACCCCCGAGTCCTTCTTCACGAAGCGATCGAGCACGCTTGAGGGCGGGCAGGTAGTACTGCTCGGCGTACTGCTGGACCATGCGGTTGGTGTTGAAAAACGGCGCGAGCTCCGTGATCGAGTGCTTCATCATCTGCACCCACCGCGTCGGCAGACCCTGCGCATCGCGATCGTAGAACATCGGTATGACCTGTTTTTCGAGGAGGTCGTAGAGCATGCGCGACTCGATCTCGTCGGCGAGGTCGGGGTTGTCGTGCTCTTCGCGGTAGCCGATCGCCCAGCCGACGCGGGGGTTGTAGGCCTCGTCCCACCAGCCGTCGAGGATCGAGCAGTTGGGCACGCCGTTGATCGCGGCCTTCATCCCGCTGGTGCCCGAGGCTTCCATGCCGCGCCGCGGGTTGTTGAGCCAGACGTCGCAGCCCTGCACGAGATAGCGGGCGGAGTGGATCGAGTAGTTTTCGATGAAAACGATCTTGCCGGACAGGCCGTGGTCGCGGGTGAACTGGACGATGGCCTTGATCAGTTCCTTGCCGCCGCCGTCGGCCGGGTGCGACTTGCCGGAGATGACAAACTGCACCGGACGATCCTTGTTATTGAGCAGTCGGATCAGCCGCTGGGGGTCTCGCATGAAGAGGTTGCCGCGCTTGTAGGTGGCAAAGCGTCTCGCAAAGCCGATGGTCAAAGCCTCGGGGTCGAGGTCGTTGTCGGCGTGTCGCACGGGGCCGAGCCCCTCGGGCCGTGCCGGGTCCTCGCGTTTGGTGTAGGCGACCAGACGGTGCCGGCGTTCGTTGTGAATCGCCCAGAGTTGGGCGTCGGGGATCTCGCTGACGGTTCGGTAGATGTCGTAGTCGGCGGGCTTGGTCAGGCGGGC
>JBMYUK010000060.1:0-9963 GCA_049605275.1 Phycisphaeraceae bacterium | reverse complement strand
TAGAAAAGTCGAGCGTCGATGCATCGCATCCTCGACGCGCTCGATCGACGAAACGCTTCCCTACGAAAGGACACGCCATGACGACCGGCATCGCATCCCTCATCGAGTGCGGCTCGAAGGTCTGGCTCGACTCGGTCGACCCCGACGAGATCAAGAAGAACAAGGCCATGGGTATCAGCGGCGCGACGTCGAACCCGATCATCATCGCCGGGCTGATCCAGTCGGGCCGATTCGACGAGACGATGGCCAAGCACCTCGGCGGAGACATCGGCGACGAGGACCTCGCCTGGAAGATGACCGACCACCTCGTGCGCGGCGCACAAGAGGCTTTCTACGACGTCTGGTCGGAGAGCAAGGGCGACAACGGCTGGGTGAGTTTCGAACTCGACCCGCTGCTCGAAGACGTGGACAACCCGACGCCGCACGACGAGGCCGTCGCGCAGTACATCGCGCTGGGCAAGCGGTGGGCCGAGGGACACAAGAACCGGATGATCAAGGTGCCCGCGACGCCGGCGGGCCTTGATGCGCTCGAAGAACTCGCGGCGGCGGGCATCACGCTCAACGTCACGCTGATCTTCTCCGAGCGGCAGTACCTCGCCGCGCGCGACGCGATCTGGCGCGGGCGTCAACGGTTCGGCGAACTCGATGCGTTCAAGAGCGTCTATTCGATCTTCATCTCGCGCGTCGACGTCTACACCGAAAAGCACCTGCCCGATCTGTCCGACGCGTTGCAGGGCCGCGTCGGCGTGTTGAACGCCAAGCGCATCGGCATCGCGAACGAGGCGTTTTGGGCCGACAAGAAGTTGCCGCTCAAGCAGGAGATGATCTTCGCGTCCACCGGCAAGAAGCTCGACTGGCAGGACGAGGACTACTACATCGCCGAGATGGCGGGCAGCGACATCCTCACCAACCCGCCGGCGACGAATGCCGCGATCGCCGAGATGGCCAAGGCCTACACCGCGACGTCGCGCAGCCTGCCCGACGCGTCGGTGATCGAAGAATTCGAGTCGAAAGTCGATATCCCCGAACTGGAAAAAACGCTCATGGCCGAGGGCACGGAGAAGTTCGCCGATCCGCAGAAGAAGCTGATCCAGACGATCGCCGAGAAGCGCAGCGAATTGGCCGCCGGCTGAGGTCGATGCGGCGCGCGCGAGCGCGCGCGAAGCGATGCTTGACCAAAACCCAGTTGGGCGTGATACTTACGGGTCCGGAGGACGGCGGCGGGTCGGATGCCCGTGAGCCTGCCCCAGACCGATGGCCGGAGTGCGAGCGTATGCGTCTAATGAGAGTTAAAAGGTTGGCGGTCTGTTTCACGGTCTTGATCGCGTTGGGGATCAGCCTCGGCTGCTCGTCGACGAGCGAACCGCCCGCCACCGCTCCCGCCGAGACGCGCACGCCTTACAACCTCCAGACGATCGGCCTGCTCATCGAGCCCGGACCCGCGGCCGACATCGGCTACCGCATCGGCTGGGCCTCGCCGATCCAGCTACTGCCCAAGCAAGAAATCACCTCGGTCGTCGCGCTCGACGACCTCGTCTTCGTCGTCGAAAGCCCCAAGAACGTCGTCACCGCACTCAAAGCCAGCGACGGCGAACTCGTCTGGAAAGTCAACCTCGGCAGCGACATCGAGTCGCTCTTCCAACCCAGCCGAGACGCCAACGAGGTCTACGTCCACAGCGCCTCGCGCTTCTGGACGCTCAACGCCCGCACCGGCGAGGTCACCGCCGTCGCACCCCTCGCCAGCCCCGTTAGTTCCCACGCCGTCTACAGCCCCGAGACTCGGCTCGCCATCATGTCCGGGACCGACGGCCTGGTCTTCGCGCACAGCGTCGTCAGCAACTTCAGCCGATGGCAATACCGCCTGGCCAACCGCATCACCAGCTCGGCCGTGCTCGCCGGGCAGGACGTCTTCGTCGTCGACTCCGGCGGCACCTACGCGATGCTCGAAACGGCGAACGGCAACCCGCTCTGGCGCAACCGAACGCTCGGGCCCGTCGGCACACAGCCCTCGATCCTCGGCAGCGAGGTCGTCGTCGCCAGCAGAGACGGCAAGCTCTACGCCATCAACCGAACCACCGGGCGAGACACCTGGAAATACCTCGGCGCCGAGCAGCCGCTCGCCGCGTCGCCCTTCGCGCTCGGCCGGCTCATCGTCCAGCCGCTCTTTCCAAACGAAGGCATCGTCGCCATCGACTCGATCAACGGCGAGGAAATCTGGCGCACCGACATCACCGCCAACCCCGTCGTCACCCGGCAGCGCGACATGCTCCTGCACACCGACGACCAACTCCTCTCCATCGATCTCGACGACGGCGAACTCGGACCGGTCGTCGCCACCCTGCCGCTGCAAACCGTCGTGCCCGTCGGAACCGACGGCTCGATCCTCCTCGTCAGCCCGAAAGGCCAACTGCTCAAGCTCACCCCCCAGTGAGCAAACTCGGCCCGAGCTACACGTTCCGTCATGACCGACCTCGTCCCGATCAAGACCGCCCTGCTGTCCGTCTCCGATAAGACAGACCTCGTTCCCTTCGCCCGTCGGCTCATCGGCTGCTGCGGCACGACGATCATCTCCACCGGCGGCACCGCCCGAGCCCTCAGCGACGCAGGCATCGACGTCACCCCCATCGACCGGGTCACCGGCTTTCCCGAGATGATGGACGGCCGGGTCAAGACGCTGCACCCCAAGATCCACGGCGGCCTGCTCGCCCTGCGCGATAAAGACGACCACGCCGCCTCGCTCAAAGAACACGACATCACGCCCATCGACCTGGTCTGCGTCAACCTCTACCCCTTCGAGAAGACCGTCGCCGACCCCGACGTCTCCGACCCCGACGCGATCGAGCAGATCGACATCGGCGGCCCGTCGATGGTCCGCTCGGCCGCGAAGAACCACGCCTACGTCACGATCGTCACCGACCCGGCCCAGTACGACACCGTCGCCAACGACATCGAACACAACGACGGATCGACCACCCTCGCCCTGCGACGCTCGCTCGCCGCGGCCGCCTTCACCCGGACCGCCGCGTACGACGCCGCGATCTCCGACTGGATGAAGGGCCGATTCGCCGAGTACCCGGCCCAGAAAGAAGCCTGATCGCGCAGGCATCCAGACCATGACGAGGCGCACATCAATCGGTACGCGCCGGGCCACGCCCGGGCGGACGACTCTTCTTCGTCAACCGCCCGCACGCGACATCGATCCGATTTATAAAAATCACGATAAAAAACTTCGCGATTGGGCCGGTCCAGAAGCTTAGCCGCGGTGCTAGGCATCGCAGGAAACGCGCGATCAGCGTGTCATGCTTTGCCTGCGCCGCATATCGTCGCGGCTGTTTCCTCAGGAAACTCACTACTGGATCCGTATCATGCTTCGCCTGTGACGAGACACCAAACGCCTGCGCTCACGCCGCATCCCGGGGATTGTTCGCCTCGTCGCGCTGGAGCAGTTCTTCCAGACGCATGTAGTTGACGAGCTCGGCTCCGACCCGCGGCGCGAAATACTTCATCGCCTCGGCGATCGCATCAACGCGATGCATCGTGCCTCGGCAAGCCGCCCAGATCGTGCCCGCGATCGTCCCGCCGGGCCCGGGAAGCCGCACGCCCAAATACGCGTTGAGCTCATGGTCAACGAGCACATCGTCGTCGGGAAACTTGTCCGCGACGTTCTCCGAGACGTAGTAGTACCCCTCGTTGACGACGATCTCGCAGGGCGTTCCCTCTGTGTCGTACTCGATCTGATCTGCGATCGCCCCGTCAACGCGAAGGATGACCGATCGGAGCGTCTGACTGATGTGAGCGTCCTGCAAGGTGCAGATGCCCGCGTGCGTGAGGCCGAATTCGTCGCCGATCGCATCGACGATCCCGCGCAGAAAGGCGGCGCCCGCGAGCGGATGGGTGCGCTCGATGATGGTCCCGAGCGCCATCGCGTGGGCCTGGTCGTCGTGCTCGTCTCGCAGGCGCGCGTGGACCTGCGCCGCGAGCGACGAAGCGCGAAACGCAAGTTCGTCGTACTTCGCGCGCATCGCGTTCTGCTCGATGATGCTCTGCAGAGCGCCGGCGAGTCGAGGCTCAAAAAACGCGATCACCCGGCGGATGTCGCTCGCGTGACTCATCCGCTGGTCACTCACCAGCTTCACCCCGCCGACCGCCTCGCCGCGGTCGTTGTTCAGCATGACGCCGTAGAAACTCTCGGCCTGAACCGAAGCGAGCCAGGGATCGTTCGGAAAGGCCTCCTGCACGCCTTGCTCGACGAGGCACTCGCCCTGCGTCATCACCCGCTCGCAGGGCGTTTGCCGCGCGTTGTATCGCACCGGTTCGCTGATCTCGCCCTCCTCCGAGAGCGCCATCGTGATGCGTTCGAGCCGCGGATCGCCGTCGGTCTGGGCATCGGGGTCGCGGGTGCAGATGCCGACGCAGCGGATGCCGGGCAGCTTGCTCGCCTCCTGGCAGAAGCGCTGGAGCAACGCCGCGCCGGTCGCGCGGTCGATCGCGTCGTTCAGCCGTTTGATCAGCGGCATGTCGCCGCCTCGGCCACCGTCCTCCGTCGACGGGCCAGCGGGCAGTTCGATCAGCCCCTCGGTGATCGCGATCTTCGCGAGTTCGACCCGGTTACTCACGTTGAGTTTTCGGCCGAGCGAAAGCCGATGCGACTCGATCGTCTTCTGGCTCCGGCCGAGCTTCTGCGCGATCTCGGGCAGGGAATCCCCTTCCGCGATCATCACGAGGATCTCGCGCTCCCTGGGTGTTAAACCGACGATGCGGTCGCTTGGCATGGTGCAGCCCCTTCTGGGCAAAAGATTGATACAAATGAGTCGAAGTGTATAAGCGTTGCGTCGCAGAAAGTCGCGACAGAGCCGCGGTGCAACATCAGTCGTAGCGGAACACGCCCTTCCGCCACGCATAGATAAACGCGATCGCGGTCGTCAAAACGAAAAACAGCATCCGCCCCAGGAACAACGGCGATAGCTCGTCCCCCGCCGATCCCGCCAGCGACGGAAACGTCACCGCCCAGGGATAGAGGAAGACGATCTCGACGTCGAAGAGCAGAAACGTCATCGCGACGATGTAGAACCGAACGTTGAATCGACGCCTCGCCGAGCCGAACGGGTTCATCCCCGACTCGTAAGTCGTGCCCTTCACTTCGCCCTTGCGTGAGGGTCCGAGGAAGGTGGTCAAGACGATGTTCGCGACGCCGAAGCCCACCGCCATGAGCAGCAGGATGCCGAGCGCGGCATAGTGATTAAAGGCGTAATCGGCGAGCAACAACATGGAACCAGTATACAGTTGATTCGGCCGACCGTTGCACGCCACTGCAACAAGCAATCGCTACACTCAAGCGATGCAGCAATACCACGACCTCATGCAGCACGTCCTGGACCACGGCACGCCCAAGGCCGACCGCACCGGCACCGGCACGCGATCGGTCTTCGGCTATCAGATGCGGTTTAACCTGTCCGATGGTTTCCCCTGTGTCACTACAAAGAAGCTGCACCTGCGATCGATCATCCACGAACTGCTCTGGTTTCTCTCCGGCGACACAAACATCGCCTATCTCAAAGACAACGGCGTCAAGATCTGGGACGAATGGGCCGACGACAACGGCGACCTCGGCCCGGTCTACGGCCACCAGTGGCGGCACTACCCCAAGCCCGCACGAGACGGCCAACCCGCCGGCGAAGTCGATCAGATCCGAAACCTCGTCGACGCGCTCAAACACAACCCCGACTCCCGCCGACACATCGTCTGCGCCTGGAACCCCGGGATGATCGAGCAGATGGCCCTGCCCCCCTGCCACGCGTTCTTCCAGTTCTACGTCGCCGACGCCAAGCTCTCCTGTCAGCTCTACCAGCGCAGCGCCGACATCTTCCTCGGCGTGCCCTTTAACATCGCCAGCTACGCCCTGCTCACCATGATGATCGCGCAGGTCTGCTCGCTGCAACCCGGCGACTTCGTCCACACCCTCGGCGACGCCCACCTCTACGACAACCACCTCGACCAGGCCCGCGAGCAGCTCACCCGAACCCCCCGCCCGCTGCCGACGATGAAGATCAACCCCGCCGTCACCGACCTCTTCGCGTTCAAGTACGAAGACTTCGAACTCATCAACTACGACCCTCATCCGCACATCAAGGCGCCGGTGGCGGTGTAGTTGGGTGTTGGGTGTTGGGTTTTAGGTTTGAGTTTCCCGTTAGATTACAAAGCGATCCGTGCGATGCCCCAAGACCCAGCACCCAACACCCAGCACCCGACTCCCGCCCTCGCGCACATCTACGCCCGCTCGGAGAATCGCGTCATCGGCGCCGGGGGCCGGATCCCCTGGCGCCTGCCCGACGACTTCAATCACTTCAAACGGACGACGATGGGCTGCCCGATCATCATGGGACGCAAGACCTACGAAGACCATCGATCCGCGCTGCCCGGGCGGTTGAATCTGGTCGTCACGCGCACCGCCGATTACCGCGCGGCCGAGGGCGTCGAGACCGCCGGCTCGTTGGACCACGCGATCGCGCGAGCCGGGCAGGAGGCCGACCGCGCCTTCATCATCGGCGGCGTCGGCCTGTTCGCGTCGACCTTCGATCGCGTGCAGACCGTCTACGAAACCGTCGTGCACGCCGAGGTTCCGGGCGACGCCGTCCTCCCCGCCTTCGACTTCACCGGCTGGCAATGCGAAGTGCTCCAGGAACACCCGGCCGACGACCGACACGCGCACGCCTTCACCATCAAACGATGGGATCGCGCATAGCTTCGCCCGCTACGCCAGGACCCAGACGACCACGATCACGACGATCAATCCGATCGTCACCGCGGTGAACATCGGCGAGCCCTGACGCGTTGGCCCAGGCGGCTGCCCGAAGGCCTCGTCCGGCAGGTCCACCCCGTCGTACTCCGCGTCCTCGGACCAACCCGTCTCGTCGTCCGCTCCGCAGCCCGGACACGCGAGCGCTCGGGCTCTGACGACCTCCCCGCAGATCGGACAGGTGAACCAGTCGTCATCTTCGGCCTCGGGCATGTAACGAGGATAGCGAACTCGCCGAGAGCCGATTGTCCCTGGCCGCGAACTTTTCTACGATGTCTCGTCCCAAGCGGGCGCATAGCTCAGTTGGCTAGAGCAACTGGTTTACACCCAGTAGGTCGCTGGTTCGAGTCCGGCTGCGCCCATTTTTGGTTTTCAGCCTTTTCATTCCTGGGGGCTTCGGCGTTGTCGGTTGGGGGTGTCTGGGGCGAATGGGGGAAGGGGTGTTGTATCGGCTGTAGGGATGGTGCGGGCGGGCGCTCGAAGCGGGCGTTGATTCGGCCGATTTATTGTGAGTCGGCCGTTTACGGTGGTATGATGGAGGGTTGACTCTGCGGCGAGGCCGCGATCGTTTTTCGAGGTTCAGGCTTGCTCAAGCTCCGGCTGCTCACCGGCCCCCGTGCGGGGCGACAACTCCGCGTCAGCGACACCAAGCCGGTCTCGGTCGGGCGTCGCAAGGGTCGGCTGCGCCTCCACGACTCGCGGGTCTCCAAGTCCCATGCCGAGATCTATTTCTCCGGCGGGGCGTGGATGCTCCGCGACCTCGGCTCGGTGAACGGCACGTACATCAACCGCGAGAAGGCCGACGGGCTGGTCGAACTCGAGCCGGGCGACCTGGTGCAGATGGGCCGGGTCCTCATCAAGATCGTTCGGGCCGACGGCATCGGCATGGAAGCGCCCGACGGGCTGGGCGACGACCTGGTCTTCGGCGGACTCGATGCGCCCGACCAACCGACCAGCGAGAGCGACGACGGGCTCCTCTCCGGCGGGGGCTTGGGGTCCGGCTCCGGATCGGCGGCGCTGGGCGATGACCTCGACCTCGACGATCTCTTCAGCGACAGCGACGCGGAAGCAGACGACGAACCGGTCGTCGCGACGCCCGCAGAAAAGAGCGAAGACGAGTCGGACATCGCCTCGGTAGATGTGTCCGTGGATCGCGGGCTCGCCGACGACGACGAAGACGACGACTCGTTCTTCGGCGATCTCGGCGAAGCAACCGACGACACCGGCGGCGTCGCCCTCCGAGAAGCGATCGACGGTGACAAGGTCGAAGCGCACGACGTCAAGCCTGCAGCAACGGCCGATGATGAAGGCGAATCGATCGCCGTGGATGCGATGTCAGACGACGCAGTCGACGATACGGACGCAGACGCGTTCGATCCGAACGAAGACTCGTTCGCGATGGACGACGAGAAGCCTGCCGTCGTCGGGCTCCGACTGGACCAGCCCCCCCCGCAGCAACCGACCGCCGAGGCTGAGGACGAGGCGGACGAAGGCTTGGATCACGCGGCCGATGAAGCCGATGAAGTCGAAGACGAGGGCGTCGAGGAAAACGAAGTGATCGCCGTTGGTGGAGAAGCGGACGACGTCTTGTCGGGTCGCGATTTCGATGAAGCATCCGAAGCCGAGGCCGCGATCGAACTCGAACCCGAGATCGAGATCGAGCCCGAGCCCGAGCCTGAGATCGAGATCGAACCCGGAGCGACCGCCTCGGCAGACGGTCCAGACGAGCCAGACGAATCAGTCGCCGACGACGTGTTCGCGATAGACGAGCCCGACGAAGACGATGCGTTCGATGCCCTGTCGACGCTGGCCGCAGACGCGGAGGCGGATGAGCCAGCGTTCGAGGTCGAGGCCGAGGTCGAGTCTGGCTTTGAGGCCGAGTCCGAACCTCAGATTCAGTTCGAGATGCAAGCCGAGGTTGACTCGTCGATCGACGACGGCGTTGACGTTGACGCCGACGGCGACGGCGACGGCGACGGCGACGGCGACGGCGACGCGTTGGATGATACGGCAGCGGCTTCCGAACCGACGATGGACCACGAGCCCGCCGAGCAAGCCGAGGTCGCAGAAGTCGCGGAAATCGAGCCAGACGCTGCGATCGAGACCGAAGTCGAACCGTTCGCGGACCCAGCGACCGACTCTGAAGACGAGCCGGAGCACGTCGCCGAAGTCGATGAGCCCGAAACGATCGTCGAGTCAGCGCAACAAGATGCGCAAGCGTCTGACGAAGACGAACTCATCTTTGACATCGACCCCGATGCCGAGCTCGATGCTCATGCCGAACCCGAGTTCGCGTTCGACGACGAAGTCGCAACCGAAGACGAAACCGAAGTCGCGCCGCCGCTTGCCACCGAGTCGGCGGCCGATATCGAGGATGGACCCGAGACGCACGAAACCGTCGCGAGTGACGAGCCGGCCTTTGATATCGACGCGGCCTTCGACGCTTTATCCGAAGGGCTCGACGACGAAGACGAGCAAACCGACGCAGCCCCAGAAGACTCAATCGCCCCGACCGCCGCATCGCCCGCGGACACCGATGACGATGCGGATGCGCTCGATGCGCCCGCCTCGCTCGCGGGTTCGCAACTCGACGTCGACTTCATCCAGGACGCGCTCGCCAAACTCGATGCGGACGAACCCGCGCAGAACCCACCCGGCCCGGCGGACTTCGTTGAAGCTGCCGAAGCCGACGCCGATGCGTTCGAACAAGCCGACGACGATGCGGACGAAGATCGCTCGGCCGTGGCGTCCGCTTCGAACACGATGGCGACCGACGCGCGGGATGACGCCGCGTTCGTGCTCGACGACGAACCGGCGATGCCGACCTCCCCGCCGCCGGGCTTCAACCCGACGACGCTCAACCCCCCGGCCGACACGCACAGCGAGTGGAAACCGCCGAGCCGACGCAAGGGCTGGTTCTTCACGCTGCTGATCCTGCTGCTCGTCTTAGGCGGCGGCGGTTTCTTCATCCATCAAAACTACGACACGCTCATCGCAGGCCGAGGCGTCGGCGCGCTAGGATCATCCGCCGCGTCGCAGACACCCGGGCCAAGCGACCCCGCCCAACCCGCCGACATCGCCCCGGCTGATCCAGCAGACCAAGACCTCGCCGCCGACGACGCCGATGACGACGCCGTCGCGGACACCGAAACCGAATCGGTCAACCC
>JBMYUK010000059.1:0-9995 GCA_049605275.1 Phycisphaeraceae bacterium | reverse complement strand
ATGGCCTGCATGGCGTAGTAGTGCGAGTAATAGAAGTAGCCGTTGTCTTTACGAGAGAACATCTTGGGGTTGTTTTCCAGTGAATCGAGCGCGGCCTCGACCCACTCTTCGCCGCGGTTGCCGGCGAGTTGCGCGGCGTAAGCGCCCCCGGCGGTGCAGGAAAGCGTGTAGCCCGGTCCCTGATAGCCGAACCCGCCTGTCTTCTCGTCCCAGACTTGGTCGCGCAGATATTCGGTGACGCGGTTGATCGACTCGGTCGGCACGAGGATGCCAGACTCACGAGCCGAGGCGAGGGAGACGAAGACGGTCATGGTGACCGAGGTGTCTTGGCCGGCGTCTGGACGGGGGACGTAGCGCCAGCCGCCGAGCGGATTCTGCGATCGCAGGATGACTTCGACGATACGCTCCAGCGCGGTTTGGATCCGCTGGTTGTCGGCCGGGTCTTTCGTCATGCCCCACAACTCGGCCAGGCAGGTCGTGAAGAAGCCGACCTCGTACATCTTGACGCCCATCGAGCCGGAGGGCGATTCTTCGATGCGCTTCAGCAGGTATTCTTTGCCGCGATCCAAAGCCTCGCCGTAGGGCCCGAAGCCCGGGAAATGGCCCTCGACCATGAAGGCGGTGAGCGCGAGGCTGGTCGCGGCGATCGGGAACTTTCCGGTGTCGTTGGCCCAGGAGCCGTCGGCGTTTTGTGTGGCGATGAGCCATTTGAGACCGCGGTCGATGGCCTCGGACGCCTCCTCGGTGAGTTCGGGCGCCTGGTCTGCGCCGGTGGCGTCGAAGCCGTCGGTGTTCTCCGCGCGGGTCGGCATCGTGCTTAGGGACAGGATCGCGAAGCAAACGAACAATCGAATCGACGGGGCGTGTCTCGTGAGGTCGGCGATCATTTGGCAACCCTCTCGTAATAGTCTTTCAGGAGTCCTCGGTATTCGAGCGGCAATTCCCGGGCGAAGTTCTGATTCAGCGCGGCGCGGTTCCGCTCGCCCAAGACGTTCCACTCGCTGCGCTTGTCGTCGGGCGTCTCGCCGCTGACAAAGTCGGAGATGAATCCGGAGGTGACCTCCGCCTCTTCGTCGCTGCCTTCGCTGAAGCCGGCGGGCGCGTCGCTCGCAGCGGCGGGCTTGATCTTCGTGTTCAAGACGATCGACTGCTCGATGATAAAGTGCCGAAGCGCCGTATCGACCGACTGCTGCTGGCGCAATAGCGGCTCCCATTGAGACGCCGAGCGAGCCTCGAGCGCTTCGCGCATGTGTTCGATCGCCTTGGCGAGCAGGGCGTGTGGCTCGCTGTTAGCCGGCGAATCGGCGATCGACTGTAATCGATCGGCGAGGCGTTGTTGCTCGTCGAGTCCGCTTAAGATTTTTTCCGAGCCCAAGGTCTGGGTCTTGCGCGAGTGCTGTCGGTGTTTGCTGGCCAGGGCGAGCACCTCGATCAGCCGAACCAAAGGGGGCTCGGTCGTATCGTTGATGACGATCGTCGGCAGGCCTTGTAGCATCTCGATGGCGATGAATAGCGACTGCGCATTGAAGTCGAGCGCGGCAGTGGCGAGTTTCATCGATTCGGCTGCGGCGGCCTGACCTTCGGAAAGTTGTTGCGTGGCCAGGCGCATCGGCTCGGCGGCGGGAAGAAGCGCGGGCTCGATCACAGGCTCGGGCGCGACCAAGCTGCCGGGCGCTCGTTCGGGTACGACCAGGAAGTAAGGCTCGCCGGCCGCTCGCGCGATCGAATCGTCTAGCTGCTCGGCCTTGGCGGATAGCGATGCTTGTTCGTCCGCTATGGCGTTTAGCGCGGCGGGCTCGGCAGAGGCAATCGCCTCCGCCAGCAGGCGCTGGGCGTGACTCAATAACGCGGTGTCGGAGGTCGCTTCGTGTAGAAACTCGACCATCTCGGCGATCAGCCCGGTCTCCACGCGCACCGCGGCGACGCGTTTTTGAACCTCGGACAGCGATTCGGCGGCGACGTCCTGCGCGTCGATGGCGTCCAATTTATCACCGGCTTGCAGCGATACCATCGCGTCATCGAAGTCGACCTTCGCGAAGGCCAAAGGCGTGCCTGCATCGACGCGCCCGGCGACGAGATCCAGAAGCGGCGCGATCTCTTCCATGCATCGGCGAAGGTTCTTAAATCGCGGGATCATCGCCTCGACACCTTCGTCGGTGACCGTCTCGGTTTCGGCAAGTAGATCGACTTGCTCGGCGACCATGTCGCCCATGAACTTGTCGGCGAACCCGACCGATCGCTGAAACAGAAGCAGGCTCTGCAAGATGGCTAGCCGTTCGCTCTGCGTCGTGACGATCGCGAGGGCTTCGGCGAGTGCATCGGCCCCGCTCTCTTGGTCGCCGATGGCCTTGTCGGCGTCGTTCGATTTTAGCGATTGAGTTGCGTCGTTCAGCCGTGCCTCGGCGACGGCGAGGCGACTCAAGAGCGGCGGCAGATCGCGGTCTTCGCCGTCTGCGTTGTCCTGCTTGAGCGCCTCGATCAGGCCGGCGACATCCGCCGCGAGTTCGTCTTGCGACTCGGCCAGCGTGTCGACGTTCTTGTCGTCGAATGCAGCGAGATCGGTCTTCTCGAGCAGCACGATCGCGCGCGCTTCGAGATCTTCGATCAGCGCGAGCCGTTCCCGTGAAGTGGCAACGATCGTGCCAAGCCCCTGCGATTCAAGACCCATCTGAAGCGACCAGCGATCGACCGCCGAGTACAGTTCGCTGAGCATCGCCTCGGCGATCCGCTGCTGGCTGATGGTCGCTTCTTGTTCACCCGATGCGATCGTCGCAGAGGATCGTGCCAGAGCGAGATCGATCCGAGCGAGCACCTCATCGATCGGCGGCGGCTGAGGCAGCGTCTCATCAAACAGGCCGGCCCGCGGCGCCGGAACCGTCGGCAGCAGCAGGGTGAGCAGCTGTTTCCGCAGCGCGTGTTGGGTTCGCTCGAGCGACTCTCGCCGGCTGGCGAATTCGCCGGAAGACATCTCTTGCAGGTCAACGAGCAGCCGACTCTGAACCGATTGCATCGACCCGATCCGATCTCGGGTTTGAAGAAGCGTGGTGTACGCGCCGCTCAAGCGAACGCTGAACTCGGCGTTTAGCAGCTTCTCGATCACCTCGGCCTGAGCGGCGGCAGCGCGCTGCGGATCGGACCCTGCGATCTGATCCCCCGCCTCGCGCATCCGCTCGGATGTCTCGGATTCGTCAAGGTCTTTGACGCTGCGGATCAGCCGGAGCACCGCGAGCGGACGCTTGTCGTAACGCATTCCTGCGAGCAGTTCCGCGTTGAGTTGATCGACCCACGATGCAAGCTCGCGTTGTCGATCGGCGAGTGCATCGCGCTGGTCATCCGAGACCGCGGCGACTGTCTCCCATCGTAGGGTTGCCTGCAACTGCGCGAGCATCCGGGTCTCTCGCGCGTAGACCTCCTGAGCCGATGCGATGCCGCGCAGCAGAACGAGACCGGCCAAGTTTCGCGACGCGGCGTTGACCGAACGGGCGGCTTGTGACGGGCCGTCGGTGCGATCTTGTGTATCGGTTGCGGACTGTTCTCGCAGATACTTCGCGGCCCGAGCGATCGGCGTCTCGGCGATCTCGACGAGTTTTTCGCGAATGAACGCGAGCGCATCGCCCTGCGCTTCTTCGGCCATGCCGTTGGCTTCGAGGTCTTCGATCAGGGCTTGCATCTGCCGCGCGATGCCGTTGACCTGTTCGCGAACCATCTCCTGGCGGATCGCTTCGAGCTGGCAGGCCTGGCCGTAGCCGTTCTCTTTGGGATCGAGTGTGCGAATGTTTTCGTGCGCCGATCGCTGCTGGCGGTAGATCGTTTGGACCCGAGAGAGCAGGCGATCGCGTTGCTTCTGGATTTCTTCGAGGTATTGCTCTTTCGAGAGAAACGTGACGCGGCGCGTCTCGGATCGGGCGACATGCGGGCCGTCGGCGCCGGGGTATCGGTCGCTCACCTCGACGGTCAGTGACACGGTGTCGCCGATATCGAGATCGGGTAACGCGTCGCGATAGTCCCAGTCGAGCGTCTGCTCGCCTTGCCCGATAGCGATCGGTTGGGGCAGTTCGAACGCTTTGTCTTCGAGTTGGTTGACGCGGTAATTAATCCGCGAAGCGCCGAGGCCGTGATCGTCCTGGGCACGGACGCCGAGTTGGAGCGGGCGACCGATCATGGCTACAAGATTGGTCGCGGGGGCGGTCATCTCGATGCGAGGCGGCTGGTCGGCGGAGACCTGCATGAAGTAGCGGGGGCTGGTAAATGCGTAGCCCTGCTCGCGGTCCACCCAGTTGAACTGGTAGCCGGTGGAGGCGGCGATCGGCTGGTCGAACGACAGCGTCTTGCCGTCGTCGCCGACTTCGATTTCGACCGGGTCCTGCCCGTCGCGAACGAAGCTGGCCGAGCGGATCGCGCGGTCGAGGGTGAGGTTCCATCGGACGGCGGTGCCTTCGGGGACATTGAGCGTCAGCGCTTCGATGGTCTCGTCATCGCGGCCGAGGTAGTCGGGATAGTCGAGTTGGACGCGGGCGGCATCGATGCGCGGGGCGAGGACGACGCGGACCTGATTCCAACCGGTGCGGTCGTCGCCGGCCTTGATGCGGTAAGTGAAGTCGCGCGAGGCCGAGGCGATGCTGTAGGTCGCGCGGTCGTCGATGACGTCGAGATCGATCGCTCGCGCCTTGCCTTCGCCGGTCTTGACGTAGATCGTGGCTTGTTCTGGGATGACGCCGGTGAGGTCGACGGTGATGTCCGCGGGATCGCCTTCGCGGACGACGAGCACGCTGTCATCGAGGACGATCTGCGTGTGGGTTGGGTATTCGGCATCGGTCCATGGCGTGAAGATCCTGGCGAGCCCGGCTCCGAGAAACGGACCATTGATCGCCGCGAAGACCGCGACGACGCCTAGCGACAACGCTGCGATTGAACTGGGTTGCTGCAGCGGCTTGTAGGGCACGACCTCGCGCGAATGCAGACCCGCCGCGGCTCGCTCGGCCAACTCGCAGGTGCGATCGCGCAGCGCAGTCGAGCCCATCGTCGGAGGCTGATGCCGCAACTGGATCGCAGAGATGAGCAGGCTGCTCAGTTCGCCGTGCTTGGCCTCGATCTCTAACGCGGTGCGGACCGCATCGAACGGCCGGACGTACCGCCAGCCGCAACGCCAGGCGCGATACAGCGGCACGCCCAGCACAATCAAGAGAATAACGACGCGCCCCGCGGCGGGCGTGTACGTGAGCCAGTCGATCCACACGCCGACCAAAAAGAGCGGCACCATCCATCGCAATAGCGCAAAGCTGCCCGCGAGTAGATGCAGGATCTGGCCGCGGATCCAGACGGAACGGATGCGGGCGTCCAATCGATCGAGCCGGATGGTGTTGGCGGCGCTCATGGCAGGTCGTGCCTCCTTCGCTGAACCCATTCGATCCCCAGCAGGCCGATCAATAAAAGCGCGACCCAGCCGTTATCCCACAACGATCGCTCGGATCGGACGACGGTGGTGATCGGCTCGGTGTCGATGAGGGTCGAGAGCTTGGAGAAGTCGGTGATCGGCAGGTAAGCGCCGCCGGTCAGGCTGGCGATGCGTTTCAGGTTTTCGAGGTCGGTGTTGGTGTCGGCCAACTCGCGATTGATCTCGTCAACCTGAAACTCCGTGGTGTTCGCGATCGGTTGGTCTTGCTCATTGGCTTCGAGTCGGTACCGTCCTTCAATCGACGGCGTGAAGTAGCCTTCGTACAGCCCGGCTTGCGAGCGGTCTGGGCGGAGGCTGATGCGTTCACGGACCTGTTCGTCGTCGAGGCTCACCACGAATACGTCAAAGCCCGGTTGCACGATGGGATCGAAGTTGTCGTCGAGGACGTGCGCGTAGAGCCGGCTCTGACTGCCGAGGGGGTAGATCGCTCGGTCGGTTTCGAGACGGATGCGTTTGTGTTCGCCCATTAAGCGGGAGAGCGTCATGAACTGAATGCACTGCGACCAGACGCGCCAGTGATATTTGTCGCCGGTCTTGTAACGCAGTCGCCAGAGACGGTCGGTGCCGATCGACATGCATTTGCCCGTGCCGTAGCGCTGCCACGCGACGAGCGGGTAGCCCTGTTCGCGGTCCACGCCGTCGGACAAGACCGTGAGCACGGTCGCTCCGGGCTTGGCTTGGGTCAGCGGCGGGAGGTGGTCCATCGGGGCCATGCGACTCCACACCCGATCGTTGAGCTTCGGATCGGTCTCAAGGGTCAATACCAGACTGCTCACACCCTCGGGCGTCAGCACCGGATACACCGACGGGGCGATCGCTTCCCACTCGCCATCGCTTTCGAATCGCACCGGCATCATCGTTTGCACCGGCGTGCCTTCGTAGGACACGGGCGTGTGCATCGGCCCGCAGAGGACGAGCAGCGATGCGCCGCGATCGCGAATCAGTTCTTCGAGCAGCGCGAGTTCTTCTTCGCTGAAGAAAGCCGAATCGACGTCGCCGAGGATCACCAAGTCGTACTGAAACGCGTCATCGCGGTTGTTCGGGAAACGCTCGATATGCTCGGTCGAGTTGCGCGCGACCTCGGGGCCGGCGTTCGAGGCGATGAACGTCGCGTTGATCCGCGGGTCGCGTTTGAGGATCGCACGCAGGTAGCGGAACTCCCATCGCGCGTTGCCCTCGATGTAAAGCACGTTCACCTTCTCGTTGACCACGCGGATGCTGCGCGACACGGCGTTGTTCGTGACCGAGACCTCGTCCTCGAAGGGCTCGATCTTAACTTCGATCTCGACCGCGCCCTTGTCGTAGACGTCGACGCGAAAGTCGATGTCTTCGAACTGCAATCCGCCGGCGAAGCGGATCGTGCGCGACGACACGCTCCGCCCGTTGAGCAGGACCGAGAGCCTGGCGGTGCGTCGCTCGTAGCCCTTCGACTGCACCTGCACCCGCACGGGCACGCGATCGCCGGAGTACGCGACTTCTTGCATTACGATCGTTTGGATCGCCACGTCATCGGGGTTGGCCAGACCGAATGGCACGGTGTAGACCGGGATACCGCGGGCACCCAAGTCGCTCAGCACCGACTCGGCCTGCTGCGACGAACCGGTCTCGATACCGTCGGACAACAGAACGATACCGGCCGGCGGGGCCTGACCGACCTTCGACGTCTGTTCCAACGCCTGTGCGATCGAACTGCCTCGCTCGACAGCGGCTAATCGACTCGCCTGTTCCTCGGCAAGCGTCGGGTCGTCGCTAAAGAGACGCGCGCGCTCGCCGAAGCTGTGATAGCTGACGTCGATCGTTTGACCGACCGATTGGATCACCGGCTTGGCGCTTCGCGAGAGCAGGCTCGTTGCCAAGTCGAGTCGCGAGGCGGATGCGATCGCTTGCCGCTGGTTATTGTCCAGATTCAGGACGTCTGTCTCGTCGCCGGCTTCAATCAGGCTCAGCGCTCGAGCCGCTTCGGCGAGGTCCCGATCGGTCTTGCGCGGATCACGGATCGACATACTCTCGGAAACATCGACCAACACGGGCATCCCGCGACGCTGGGTCAGCGTTTCGCGAACGACGGCCATCGGCTCGAACAGCGTCGCGACGATCAGCAGCAGCACGACGAGCCGCGCTACACCGAGCGACGCACGCAGCCACGGCCGCAAACCCCACGACCGGCGATACAGATACAAGCTATAGAGCAGCACCGCGACAAACGCGCCGATCATCAACGGCGTCGCCAGCGGACGAGCCCAGAACAGTTGCTCGATCTCCGATAGATAAGTCATCGGCATCATCTCAGGCGGCCTCCGTCGACGGGCCGGGGTGGGTCATGCGCGAACGCTTGCGGCCGTGCAGTCGGTCGGCGAACAGGCTCTCGGACATCAGCAGCACGAGCGCCGCGAGCATGAAGTACCGCCACGACGATCGTCCGGTTCGGGCGGTACGGATCCCCGCGGCGAGTTCGTCGTCATTGGCCGCGATTTCAACACCCGTACCGGCCAGTGCCTCGGTCAGTTGGGGGAGGTCGAGACAGGCGACGTCAGATTCGATGGGGTCGACGTTGACCGCGATCGGCAGCCCAGCAGACTGAACGCTGACGCGAGCGGTGTAGAAGCCCGCTTCGTCGGATTGCTCGAGCAGCGCGATGAATTGATCGCGGTGCGCCCGGACCGGCACGGTGACCGTTTCCTCGGCGGGGGTGTCGAAGACCGCATCGGTCGCGTCGGGTTGATCGACGTATGACAGCGCGAGCGAATCGCCGACGACGCGAGGCCGCTCGAAGGCTCGGCCCGAAAGAAACGTCACCATCTGCTGCATGAGCATCGGGAAGACCGGCGTTAAGGCCATGTTGTTCCAGCCGGTATCGGCCGAGGTCGTAAACATGAAGACGTGGCCCCGGCCCAGGGATTGTTCGAGCAGCACGGGCCTGCCGCTACCGGCCAACGTCAACACCGGGAACCCGATGTCTTTCGGCTGGACCCGAAGTCGCTTGAGGAAACGCGTCTCGGCTAACAAGTCCTCGGGTAGCGACTGCAGCGGCCGAGCGACCGTGTGGTCCGGCATCGTCGAGGCGAGCGGCCGCCCGACGCCCAGGTCATCGCGGACATCCGAGATCGCGCCGAGTTCGGCGGGTAGAAGATTGTTCAGGCCTGCAAGTTCGTTCCATTGATCCGGTTTGACGCTGTCCCCGGCGAACCAGATCAAACCATTGCCGCGGCGAACGAAGCGGGAGAGTTGCTCGGCCTGCTGCGGCGTGATCTCGGGGACGTCGGTGAGAATGACGACGTCGAAGGCGTCGAGTCCCTCGGCCGGCAGCGAGGGCCACTGCACCGTGCGCACCTGGTAGCCGCTGTCGCCTTTACCGCTCGATCGCGCGAGCAGCGCGGCGGTGACCAGCCGACTCGCGTTGCCGCCCGAACCATCGAAGCAAAGCACCGATACGCGATCGCGCACCACCGCGACGACGCGTCGGACGTTGTCGGGCTCCAACGCCTCATCGCTGATCTCGGCGGTAATCCGCGTCGCACCGGCGTTGTAAAACGGAACGAACAGCGAGACCGACTCCGAAGAACCCGGCGCGATCAACGGGATCCGCTTGGCATCGATCTGCACGCCTTCGACCCGGCAGCGCACCTCAACATCGGAGGCGGGTGCCTGTCCGAAGTTGTGAACCGTTGCCCTGTAGCGTGCGATCGAGCCGTTTCGGAGCGCGCCCGAAACGAGGTCCAACTCAGTCACCGCGAGATTCGCGTCGCCGCCGCCGACGGGCACGACGAACACGCTCGCTTGCTCGCTGAGTTGGCTAAACGCTTCGCGGATGGGCGCGGCCGATTGACCCCAAGCCGAGGCCTGAGCGTCGGTGATGAGATAGACCTCCTTCTGCAGCGCATCCATATCCTGCACGAGCGCTTCGAGTCGCTTGGGCACGTCGCTCAGATTCATCGCTTGCGGGGTCGGCGATTGCTCGGCCAGCACCGCCGCGAAACGATCGGCGTCGAACGCGACGTTGCGGAGTAAGACTTCGTGCTCGGTGCCCAGACGGACCAGCGACACCGGGTCGCCGGGGTTGATCTGCTCGGCGATCACGCCGACTCGTTCGCGTGCGCGGTCGAAACGGGAAACGCCCGCCTGCTCATGCGCCATGCTGAACGAGCCGTCGACGGCGATGACTACGCCCGCCCGCTCCTCGCCGGGCAGCCAGGCATCGGGGTTGCTGGTGGCCGGTCGCGACAGCGCGAACACCAGCAGCAACAACGCGAGGCATCGCATGCAGAGCAGCAGCACGTCGCGCAGCCGGATCTGACGCGATCGAACCCGCACGCTTCGATCGAGAAATTGCATCGCCGCCCAGTCGGTGCGTTGGACCTGTTGCCGGTTGATGAGGTGCGCGATGATCGGCAGGGCCAATCCCAACGCACCGATCAGCATCAGCGGATTCAGAAAAGTCATCGTCCCGCCCCCGATCCGCCCGAGAGCACCGTTTCGCGTTCGTGAAAGAATTCGCTGAGTACCGCGTCCAATGGCCGAGACGTATCGACGAGGCTGTAGT
>JBMYUK010000058.1:0-10226 GCA_049605275.1 Phycisphaeraceae bacterium | reverse complement strand
CACTTGCCACGCATCAGCGACCGCCCCGAATAGGTTTCGGGTTTTTTCATTGCGCTCCCCGTGCGGTTCGATCCGATAAATAAGAGGACGGATTCAACGGGCAAGGAAGCCTTATGCAACGGCGCAAAACCTTTTTGGTTCTGGCAACGATCGGAGCGGTGCTGCTGCTCGTGCCGATTCTCTATCGCGTCGCGACCGGGCCGAGCGATCCGATTCTTCCACACACGGCCGAGTATTTCCCGGTGCAGGACCCGGCGACGGGCAAGTGGGGATTCATCGACGCGCGGGGCGACGCGGTCACGCCGATGGTCTTCGACTGGGCCGGGGACTTCCGCCAGGGTCGCGGGCTGGCCGAGAGCGGCGGCGCGATGGGCTACATCGACGCGTCGTTCGAGGAGACGGGCAAGTGGGCGATCGCGCCGCGATTCGATCTGTTGGATCCGGGCGACCAGCCGGCCCACGCGTTTTTCGATGGTCGCGCGCTGGTGCGCGACGACTCGGGCAAGTGGGGCTACATCGACACGACCGGTCGGTGGGCGATCGAGCCGCGATTCGAAGAGGCCCCGCGCGATTATCCCGGCTTGCCATCGGGCGATTTTTCCGACGGCCTCGCCTGGTTTCAGGTCGTCGAGATGAGCGAGCGATACGTCCTCGACACCAACGAAGAGATGGTCCGCGACGACGAGGGCAAGCCCGTCATGCAAGCCTATCCCAGACGGGAATTCGGTTACATCAACCGAGCGGGCAAGGTCGTCATCCCGCCGCGCTACGAGATGGCGCACGACTTCGGCGAAGGGCTCGCCGCGGTCCGAATCAAGTCTCACGACCGCTGGGGGTTTATCGATCGCGACGGCAAGCGCGTGATCCCGCCGCAGTTCCAAGCGGTTGATCGATTCAGCGAAGGCCTCTGCGCCGTCGCCAAGAATGGCACTTGGGGCTACATCGATCCCGACGGCGACGAAGCGATCGCGTATCGGTTCGACGAGGCGCGGCAGTTTCTCGAAGGCCTCGCCGCCGCACGCCTCGGCGATCGATGGGGCTACATCGACACGACCGGCGCGTGGGTCATCGAGCCGACCTACGACAACTTCGACGACGGCCCGCACCCGCGCGACCCGGGACCCTTCGAGAACGGCATCGCCCGCGTCACCCTCGACGGCAAACGCATCTACATCGATCGACGCGGCGAACAGGTCTGGCCACAGCCCTGATACGAATCATGATTTTGATTTGCGCGATTAGATCGGACTCGAGGCGTAGCCGCGATGCTACGCATCGCAGGCAGCGCGCGATCGGTGTTTCATGCTTTGCCTGCGATGCGTAGCGTCGCGGCTGTTTCCACAAGCAAACGCAAATCGGGATCCGTACGAGACAACACTTCGCACGCAAGCCGTTCGTAGACCGAATCAGCGACCGTGGGCTTGATCGCGTCGTCGGCGAACCGCCAGCAGGCCGCCGAAGCAAAGCAGGATCAGCGACGAGGGCTCTGGGATGAGCGTTCCGTTCCAGGCGAGGCCGTAGACGACGTCGTTTTCCGTGCCGAATCGCATCTCGTCGAAGTTGACCCGCAGGCCGAGCGCGGTGTCGCTGTCGAGCGTGAAGTGCAGGTGCTCGACGGGGTTGTAATCGCTGATCGATTCGGCGATGAGCGTTGTAAAGGTCGCGTCCCAAATCTGAAGATCGAGGTCGGCGTAGGCGAGATCGGTCGTGCTGGACGTCGAGGCGTTTGTTTCTCGATCGCGGAACCACGCGAGGGTCGCGGTGAACTCCGTGCCGCCTTCGAAGACGGAGGTCAGGACGATGTCCGTGCTCTGGCCGACGCTGCCGACGGTGGCGTAGTCCCAACCGCGGTCCTCGGCGCTGACGCCGCCGGCGGTGCCGAGGATGTCGGTTTGTCCGGTGAGATATTGATCGAAGGTCTTGTCGAGATTCATCCCGCCCGCTCCGGATTCGTAGTCGAGCGACTGGGTGGTGGTGACGACGCCGGAGACCAGGCTCTGGCCGTTGTCCCACGCGCTGCCGTTGTCTCGGCGGACTTTATCCGCGGCGTTGAGCAGCGCGGCTTTGATCACGCGCGTGTCGGTGGCAGTCGAGGGCAGGGCGCTTCCGCTGCCGTTGATGCCGGTGCCCGAGGCGACGAAGCTGTCGGCCGCGTCTTTCATGAGCGCGACGCCGCCCGCGACGATCGGCGCCGAGAAACTCGTGCCCCCCACGCCGCCGCTGTAGCTCGTGGGCCCGCCACCTGTGGTGCCGCCCGCGTTACCGCCGGTCGCCCCGCCGTAAAACGCAAGCGTCAGGTTTTGACCGGGTGCAGCGATATCGACCGGTGCGCGAACGCCCGTGACCAAACCCGAGACGTTGTCGAAATAGTCCTGCGGCCCGTGGCTGGAGAAGTTGACGATCTGATCGTAGCTATTGCCGCCGTTTTCCAGTGCGCCGACGGTGATGCTGTTGTAGCCGGAGCCGGCTCCGCCTACCGTGTTCGCCGCGCCGTTGTTCCCAGCGGAGAAGACCTGCGTGGTGTTGGGGTTCTGCGCCGCGAGGCCGTCGATGACGCTTGTGAAATAGTTTGTCCCGGTCGGGTCGGTAAAACCCCAAGAACTGTTGATCACGTCCGCTGCGCCGAAGCCGACGACGGAGGACGCGTAAGCGGAGAAGTAGGTCGCCGCGCTGATGCTAAAGCTCAGACTGTAAGGCGTTCCGGACCAACTCGTCGCGATCGCGCCGGATCGCAGATCGGCACCCGGTGCGATGCCGGCCTCGAAATCATTGGAACCGAATAGGCCCGAGTTACGGCCCCCCATCGCGTGAGCAGCCCAAGTCGCGTGCCGATCGATTTCCCCAAGCTGTGAGCCCGAGCCGCCTTCCACGAAAGCCGAGATGTGGCCCAGCGTGGAGTGACCGCTCCAGGCGTGGCCGGCTTCGATATTCGAAGCAACGACGCCCGAGCCGGTAAAACCCGCGTTGTAGAAGCGGTCCGCGCCGACGATGTTATTGATCGAAGGGCCGGTAAATGTATCTGGATTACTGCTGACGATGTGGCCTTGAGCCTGGATCGTGTAGTCGGCGGACGCGGTGTACTGTGTCGCACCAAATCCCAAATCAACAGCTTGTAAACCGACTTCGAGGTCTTGAGCATAGACCGGAACCGTTGCGACCAAACTAAGAACAACGGCGGACAATAGCTGTCGACGATCAAACATATGTTTCCTCTCTCGATCCAATGTTTTCTAGATTCGGTGAAACGGTATGGCATACGTTTCTTGTTGTTCGAAGATGATCGCGCAACTACTACCTGAGTGCCATCACCCAAAGTGGTTGAAAACATAAAAAAATAAGGCTAAAAGGCCAAATTACAGCTTATTCATTAGCTCTTTAGGGAATGTATAAGCGGTGATCGCTGATGCGCATTCGACTTACCGACTGGCTTGAAATGTGCCCGACCGAAGTCGCTATTCGTGTACGCACGAAGCAGACGCTTGTCGCTTACCACCGCTTGAGATGGGCGACGACAGCGACATCGGTGTCGAACGCAGCCATACCCATATCCATGCCCATGCGCGTCCCGCGTCGTTGGTCCGGATGCACGGCCTGCCTGATCTTTTTTATATCGCGATTACCAGCTTTAGCCGAACGCGTCGTGCAACCCGGCAATCCGGCAACACGGCATCGCCCAGCTATGACTCATATGACGCGCCGTGCCCGAGCCGACGCGACCGATCGGCTGGCCTGTTGAATCGCGTGTTGGAGTGCGGCCTTCATCGAGCCGGGGTTGGCTTTGTTTTTGCCGACGATGTCGAAGGCGGTGCCGTGGTCCGGGCTGGTGCGGATGATCGGCAGGCCGAGGGTCGTGTTGACCGCGGAGTCGAAGGCGAGCATCTTGACGGGGATGAGCCCCTGGTCGTGATACATCGCGACGAAGAGGTCGTACTTGGCGAGGTTGGGCGGGTTGAAGAGCGCGTCGGCGGGGAACGGGCCGCGGGCGTCGATGCCGGCCTTGACCGCGACGTCGATCGCCGGTCGGATGAGTCGCTGCTCCTCGTCGCCGAAGAGCCCGCCCTCGCCGGCGTGCGGGTTGAGGCCGCAGACGGCGATCTTGGGCTCGGGGATGCCCAGGCGTATCATCGCGTCGTGGCCGAGGTCGATCGCGTCGAAGATCCGGCCGATCGTCAGTTGGTTTCGGATGTCCATCAGGGGGATGTGGATCGTCGCGAGGATCGTGTTGATCTCTGGGGCGTGGAACATCATGGCGACGCGTTTGGACTTGGTCTTCGATTGTAGGTATTCGGTGTGGCCGGGCCAGCGATCGAAGCCCGCGAGCGCCCACGATTGCTTGCAGATCGGCGCGGTGACGAGCGCATCGATGCCGCCGTCGTCGATCGGCCGATGCGCCGCGGCCAACGCGTCGTCGATGAAGCGTCGGCTGGCTTGTCCGCCCTGCTTGGTCGGCTTGTTGACCGAGGCGCCGAGCATCGAATAGTCGTCGTAGTCGAGGCAGACGACCTCGTGCACCAGCGCGTGTTCGGCGCGCTCGGCGTCGTGCTGCAGGCGGTGCCAATAGGGCTCGATCTCGGCGAGGTCGGCGGCGTAGGCGAGTTGCTCGTTCATCCCGTAGATGACAAAACGCCCGAGCCGGCGGACCTCGGGGTCGGCCAGCGCCTTGACGATGACCTCCGCGCCGATGCCCGCGGGGTCGCCCATCGTCACGCCGATCACCGGTTTGTGAGGCAGCTTGGCCATAGCAATATCGTAGCGGCCCGATCGCTTGGTATCGCGTGAATCGCCGGTGTCTCGTGTCGGGCGATTGCGATACCATGCGGCCATGCAAGACACGGACGCAACGTTGCCCGTCGCGGTGATCGGCGTCGGGCGGATGGGCCGACACCACGCACGGACGTATCACAACCTCGCGGGCGCCGAACTCTCGGCGGTGGTGGATCACGATCTACAACGCGCCGAGGCGTTGGCCGAGGAATACGGCTGCGCGGCGTATCCCTCGGTCGATGCGATGCTTGCCGAGCGTGCGATCAAGGCGGC
Source organism: Phycisphaeraceae bacterium (assembly GCA_049605275.1). GTDB lineage: Bacteria > Planctomycetota > Phycisphaerae > Phycisphaerales > Phycisphaeraceae > JAHQVV01. Next base: position 5,189 of record JBMYUK010000058.1, on the reverse strand, counting down.
CACGATCGCCGTGCCGACCCAGCACCACGCTGCGGCGGCCAGGCCGTTGATCGAGCGCGGGATCGCGTGTTTGATCGAAAAGCCGATCGCCGGGTCGGTCAAGCAAGCGGCCGAACTCATCGCCTTCGCGAAAGAGCACCGCTGCGTCCTGCAAGTCGGACACACCGAGCGGTTCAACCCCGCGGTGCGAGCGCTGTCTGCCCTGTCGCTCACGCCGCGGTATATCGAGGTCTGCCGAGTGAGCCCGATGACGTTTCGCTCGATGGATGTCGGGGTCGTGATGGACATGATGATCCACGATCTGGACATCGTCATCGCGCTGGTGGATCGTCCGCTGGCGAAGGTCGAGGCGGTGGGCGCATCGATCCTGGGCGAGCACGAAGACGTGTGCGACGCCCGGCTGACGTTCGAGGGCGGCTGCGTGGTTTCCATCAAGGGATCGCGCATGGCGACGGGCACGACGCGAACGCTCAAGCTGTTCGCCGACGACGCGTATGTCTCGCTGGACTACGGCACGCGGGAGGGCGTCGTGATCCGCACCGGGCCGCACGCCGAGGCACTCGCCGAGACGCGCAAGAAGCTGGCCGAGGGCGATGATCTTTCGCACGCCAACTATCTCGATATGCTTACGCCCGAGCCGTTGTCGATCGATCTACCGGCCGACGAAACGGATCAACTCACCGCGCAGGCGAAGGCATTCTTGCAGTCGGTCCGCGATGACTCGACGCCGGTCGTCACGGGCGAGCAGGCGGCCGCCGCCGTCGATGCGGCCGAGCGCATCGTCTCGTCGATGAGGCGACACGCGTGGGACGGTCGAGCCGCCATCGCCGCGGAGCCCGGCCAGTAAATGCCACAGCGAGCCGACGCACTTGGACCCGATGACCCTCATCCTGTTGATCGCCCTGCCGACGCTGCTCATCGGAAGCGCGCTTTTCAGCGGCTCCGAAACGGCGCTCTTTTCCCTCTCGGCTCACCAGCGGTCGCTGCTCGAACAGTCCAACCGTCCCGGACCGATCGCTGCCGCGCGGCTGCTCGATGAGACGCGCGCCCTGCTCGTCACGCTGCTGATCGGGAACATGGTCATCAACGTCCTGTACTTCACGCTCAGCACGCTGCTCATGGATCGCTGGCTCGCCAACGAAACGATCAACGCGAGCGGCGCGGCGGGCATCGCGCTCGTCACCTTCTTCGGGATCATTCTCTTCGGCGAGGTGCTGCCGAAACAGGTCGCGGCCCAGCGCGCGTTTACCTGGGCCGGGCTGATCGGCGTGCCGCTGTTCGCGGTGCACCGGGCGATCGCGCCGCTCCGCATCGCCGCCGAACGCGCGGTCATCACGCCGCTGGCTCGGCTCATCGCCCCGCCGACGCGGCCGCCCGAACTCTCCGCCGAAGAACTCGAAGTGATGCTGCGGATGAGTCGGGAGCGCGGCATCATCGATCGCGACGAGCAGTACCTGCTGCGACACGTCCTCGAACTCGGCCAGATTAAGGTCCGCGACGTGATGGTCCCGCGCGTCGATATCCGCGGACACAATCTCGAAGACCCGACCGATGCGATCCTCGAACTCGCCCGCTCGACGCAGCTCCGCCACCTGCCGGTCTACGACGGGAAGATCGACGAGATCCGCGGGATCGCGCTGACCCGGCAACTGCTCACCGATCCGCCGCAAGACAATCGGGGCCTAAGCGCGATGCTTCGGCCCGCGTACTTCGTGCCCGAGATCGCGCCGGCGGACCAGTTGCTCGCTCACCTGCGCGAGCGCGGCGTCACCTTCGCCATCGTCGTCGACGAGTATGGGGGCACGGCGGGACTGGTCACGCTCGAAGACGTCGTCGAACACTTCATCGGCGAGATCCCCGGCGCCTACGAACGCGACGGACAGGCCGCCGTCGAATCGATCCAGCCCGGCGTCTTCCGCGTCGGCGCAGACCTCGCGGTCCACGACTGGGTCGACTGGTTCGGCCGAAACCCGGCGGTCTCCAAGGCCGCATCCGGCGCGGCCACGCTCGGCGGCGTAGTGCTCGGATTGCTCGGCCGCGCGCCGCTCGAAGGCGACCGGGTCCGACTCGGCAACATGGAATTGACGGTCGACGCGGTCGACGGCCGACGCATCACCTCGATCCTCGTCGCGCTCGCCGGCAAGACGGATCACCTTGCGAAGGGCAAGGAGGCCGACGATGCCTGACGCGGACATGCTCTTCTGGGGCGTCCTGATGCTGCTGGGCTTTCTCGGCTCGGCGCTTTTCTCCGGCATGGAGACCGGCGCGTACCGGCTCAACCGCGTCCGGCTCTACGTGCAGGCGGCGCAGGGGCGCTCTGCCGCGAAGTCGCTGGAGCGCATCGTCGCCAAGCCCGCGTCGCTCATCGGCACGCTGCTCATCGGCAACAACCTCTGCAACTACCTCGGCACCGCGGGGCTGGGCGTCATCCTCGCGTCCATGCAGATGCCCGTCTGGCAGGCCGTGCTCGTCAACACCGTGCTGGTGACGCTCGTGCTCTTTATCTTCGGCGAGACGCTGCCGAAGGACCTCTTCGCGGCGTACTGCGATATCCTGATGTACCCGCTCGCGAAACTGCTCGTCATCTTAAAGGCGCTGTTCACGTGGACGGGCGTTCTGCCGATCGTCGTCGCGATCAGCGCGCTGGCGATCCGATTGGTCGGTAAGGGCGAGGGCGGCGCGCTGACGCCGCGCAAGCGCGTCGCGCAGATGGTGCGCGAGGGCGCCGGTGCCGGGCTCATCAGCAGCGAGCAGACCGAGATCGCCCAGCGCGCGCTCGCGCTGAGTAACCGTCGGGTGCTGGCCGAGTGTACGCCCTGGACACGGGTCGTCACGATCCTCAGCGATCTCGACCGAGAAGCGGTGCGCCGCGTCGCGCGGCAGACGCCCCGCTCGCGCCTACCCGTCGTCGATGGACGCGGCAGGATCGTCGGGGTGGTCGATATGATCGAGGCGCTGCTCGTCGATCCGAAGGAGCCGCAGCCGGTCAAAGCGGCGATGAACCCGGCGGTCTACATCGACGGCGACGCGACGGTTCGGCAGGCGCTCACTCGGCTGCAGCGTGATCACATCGGGCTGGCCGTCGTCAAGCGGCAGGACGGCAAGCCCGCCGGCATCGTGACCGTGAAAGACCTCGTCGAGCCGCTGACCGGCGAGATCGCGAACTGGTAAACCCTATCGATCGCATGCACTGGCACCCCTCTGATCTCGCCGACGCTGTCGCGGCCGGCTTCACTCGACGCGCAGAGGCCGACGACCGCGAACACGCCGTCTACGGCTTCGACGCGCTCGACGAACTCGGCCTGCACCCCGTCATCCAAGACGCCTTCACGCAGCAAGGCCTCGGCGTCTGGCCCGAGCAGCGATACCCCGGCCACTGGCACAAGACCAAGCGATCGTCGGGCATCAGGTGCGACCTCGTCCTCACGCCCGACGGCCTGCCGATGCGCGACCCCACGATACGCGGCACGCTCTTCGACAACGGCCAAGCCGTCGACGCCGAGGCCGCCTATTGGCTGGAGGTCAAGACCGTCGCACAGTTCGAAACCGGCGGCCCGTTCAAGCGGTACTCGGCCGAGTTGCTGTCGCCGGTGATGAAAGACGTCGGCAAGATCTGGTCCGACGGCATCATTCGTCACGGCGGGTTGCTGATCGTCTTGTTCACCGGCGAGCAGATGACGGCCGAGCACGACCTTGCGATCTGGCACGAGCGCTGCCTGCGGAAGGGCTATCCCGTCGGGCCGCCGGCGGTACGCGGACTGCCGCTGACCGATCGCATCGGCAACGCGTGGTGCAGCGTCGCGCTCTTCGGAGTCCGCGGCGTGTGATCGGTGAGTAGCTCAGAAGCCGCCGCCGAAGCCGTCGTCGAAGCGGTCGCCGGGCGTCGCCTCGGTCTCGGGACGCAGCTTCCACTCCGGTCCGTCTTCGAGTTCGCGGTTTAGCTTTTTGCGGTCGGCGCTGTTCTTGTCGTTGTCGTCGATGCGCTCGTAGAGCCGGCCCTTCTGATCCATGTAGATCATGGCGTTGACCGGTTTGTTGATGAGCACCTCTCGGCGTCGGGTGACGTCGATGATGTCGGCGTCGACGCTCATGTCGATGACGCGCGGCGGGCCGAAGCCGTCGGGGTTGGGCACTTCCATCGAGCCGCCGATGCGGTCGCCGGGCGCGGCATCGACGGCTTGCTTGCGCAGTTCTCCGTAGACGCGCCGGTAGATCTCGACCTTGGCGGAGTTGTCGCGGGCGCTGGTGAAGAAGAAGCGCGATTCGGGCTCGACGTTGACCGGGCCGATCCAGTCGAGGTCTTCGATCTCGTCTTCGGTGGGCATGATCGCGGCCTTGGCCTGGTTGTCCGCGAGTTGATCGGGCTCTAGTCGCTTGACGGCGTAGAGCGGGTTGATGACCGAGACGAGCAGCTTGTAGCGGTATGTCTTGCCGGGGCGCATGGTCGGATCGGCGGCCCAGACGCGGACGGTCGTGCCCTCTTTGAGTTCGATGCCCTCGATGTTGGTGCCGCCGAATTGTCCGCCGCCGTCCAGACCCGGGAACTCGCGCTCGCCGCGGAGCTTCTGAGCGGCGAGGCGTCGCTCTTCGCGCTCGCGTCGGAGGGTGGCGAGGCGTTCGCGGTTTTCCTTTTCTTCCTGGGCCTGTTCGGAGAGCTTGGCGATCTGCTCGCGGAGGCGTTCGATCTGTCTGGCGAGGGGGTCGCGTCGCTCGGAGGGCGCGTCGAAGCCGCCGGGTCCGGGCCCAACGCTGCCGCCGCCCTGCCGCTGGTTGCGTGCTTCGCGGCGGGCTTCGAGTTGTTCGATCTTCTCCTGGAGTTGGAGGGTTCGCTTCTCGGCCGGGCCGAGGCTCTCCTCATCGACCGCCGTGAGAAAGCCGTCGACGCCTTGTCCGGCGTCGTCACGGCGGCGACGAACCCGGCGAGCGGAGGCAGCGCGGGCTGGGCGATGTCGAGTTGGGCTTCGCGCAGCTCGTTGATCCAGGCGATCGCGTCGGCGGTTTCCGTCGGCGCGGGGTCGCTCGGCAAGACGCGCGACTGATTGGGCAGCGGCTCGACGAGCACCCGGTTGGTCCACTCGCTGTTCTCGGGGTCCCATTCTTCACGGAGCAGCACGACGCCGGCGATGCCGAACCGCTGCGCCCAGACGCCCGCGGGGATCTTGATGTCCTGGTCGTCTTTCGGGTCGGCC
>JBMYUK010000057.1:0-10243 GCA_049605275.1 Phycisphaeraceae bacterium | reverse complement strand
CCCGACGCACCGACCCCTGCATCCCCGACTCGTGGACGTGCCGACGCACCTGCACCGACGACACACCCGACAACCCCAGCCGATTTAATTGATCCGCGGAAAGTTCATCGCCCACCGGCGCCATCTCCTCGCCATCCATCAACAAACGACCCACCGGCCAATCCGTCAAACGGTTCGACGCAAACACGTACTGCCAACCCAACTCCCGCACCGCGCCCGGCACCTTCATCGCCTGAGCAAACGGCAAAGCCACATACCCCGCACCCCCGCAACCACCCCCGCCCCCGGAACTAGCCTCGATACGGACGCCCCCGCTGCCCCCCGAAGCCCCGCCCGCTCCGGGCAGGGCCGAATCCCTACGAACCGGCCGCCGCAAATCCACCCGATGCAGCGCCCGCCGCGCATCCATCTGCGCCGCCAACCCCGCCGCCACCGACTCCGGCAACAACGCCGCCCGATCCTTCGCACCCTTCCCATCCCTTACCGTCACCCGCCCCCGATCCAAATCCACATCCTTCATCCGAAGCCGACACGCCTCCATCACCCGAAGCCCCGACCCGTACATCAGCCGAGCCATCAACGCATACGCAAACGACGCGCTGCCCGGCCCACCCTTCACCTGCTCATCCAACGCCCCCAACAACGCCGATACCTCGCCCCTCGACAAAACCTCCGGCACACGCTCCGGCCGCTTCGCACGCTCCGCCTCGATACCACCCAACTCCACCTTCAACACCTGCTTGTATAAAAACACCAGCGCGTTCAAAGCCTGATTCTGCGTCGACGCCGACACCCGCCGCTCCAACGCCAGGTAAGTCAAAAAATCTTCTACGCCACGATCACCGACATCCTCAGGCCGAACCCATTGCTTCCGGGGGTCGCGTTCTTTCAGAAACCGCAGATACCGCTCCACCCACCGGCAGTAGGATCGTTCCGTCTTGTACGCGTAATGCAAGACCCTAAGCCGTTCCGAAACCCGTTCAAGCAGCTTCATCTGTTAGGTTTTTAGTTTACCGGATTACCTCTGTCAATATCCCTGTATGAGATTCTCAAAGCTGAGAACGGTGTAAAAATAAAAAAGTTTGACACCCACCCATCACCGCGTTACTTTGCTATCTGTACTGATTCCACTTAATAACTGTTAGGGCCTCAGAGAAGTGCGATGAATATCTTCGAGCTTTTCACCTTTGGTTCGTGGACTGGCGGAGCAATCCTGGGCGGCCTTTTCGGATTCGGCAAATTTGATGTCGTCGGGGCCGTCATCGGCGTCCCAGTCGGCCTCGCGATTGGCTTGGCTTTCGCATACGGTTGTCTGTTCATTTTCGCCTGTCTCTGCAAGATATGCTTCGGAGGCCCCTTGCTCCCTCCAAAGTCCGGCCCTAACCAACCGCTGCAGTTGACGAGCAACGCCCGCGAGTCCTGACCTTCTTCGAGCCGTCCGTCTCCCCCCGCGGGCGGCTCGCAACTGAGCGGGGAGACGTTATGTGGCCTGAACTTTCCGGTATGACGAGCGAGGACGTTCAAAAAATCGTCGAGCGTGAGTTGGCGGAATACACCTATGTACCACCGCCACCCGGTACCACCTACGGCACACCTTGGTCTCAGGACAAGGTGTACCGCTACCGCGATGAGTTACTGACTCACCTTGTTGAACCAGTACTTAAGCAAGTCATACTGCGCGATACCTATGCCCAGGTGACGGCGTCGACGCTTCAGTTCGCGGATGTCTGGGTCGTCGCAGAGTTCGCGGGCTACTTGATCTTCTTCGACCCAGCGCATGCTGAGTTTGGTCTTGCACAGCAGTCAGTAGTTGGCTCGGGGTACGTTACAATCGGTGTTCGTGGGGATCTCGTCGGCGTCTACTGCGCGGCCTGATTGAACACCCGTGGGGAATGCCACATAACCACCGGCTGCAGTTGACCGGCTGCGCCCGCGATATGATGGGGTTGTCGGTTTGGAGCCCGCTCTCCGCGGGCGGCCGGCAACTGAGCCTTTTACGTTAGGCCCATAGATCTACAGCATGTCGAAACGAACACAGTTACATCTAGCTTCGCTCCTTTTATGCCTATCGGTTGTCTTGCTAGCCTTCTTCCTGCTGCTTCAGTTTTATGTTCCGCACCTCATTGCCGTTTGGCAAGATCAGGAGCGAGAATATGCAGTTTGGGAAATAAGTCTCGCCCGCATGAGCCAAGCCTCGCAAACCATGGCTTGGCCACTGTTGATCTTGCTCACCCTCGTACTTCTGGTCACATTGGCGTGGAGAATTATCACCCAGATTCAACTGCGACAAGCCGGGGCCTAACCACCGGCTGCAGTTGACCGGCTGCGCCCGCGATATGATGTTGTTATCGGTTTGAAGCCCGCTTTCCGCGGGCGGCCGGCAACTGAGCCTTTTACGTTAGGTGCCCTGGAGTTTCACGATGGAGTCGATAATTACCGGGATTATCGCGGGGCTTACTACTGGCCTTCTTATCTACCTATTTGCCTATGTATGGCGCGGCAACATTGTGCCCGCTTACCAGCGCCTGATTTACCACGGCGTGAATATCTCCGGTGAGTGGCATCTTGATTGCGAGAAGTCACCTGATAACACCGAATATTCACAAGACGAAATTCTATTGCTGCGGCAAACGGCACATGAGATTGTCGGGACAGCAACAATTCGACCTCGCCCCGGTGCTGATGGAGAAGTGCGACACTTTGATATTCAAGGAATTCTCTCTGATCGCATCTTGCATCTTTCAATGATTCATAAGGATACGGCGAGAATTGGTCGCATAGTTTATCTAGCGCAAGTCAACAAAGATGGGTGTGAACTCGAAGGTCATTGTGCATATTTCGATGTGGAAACGGATGAAATTGCAACTGTTTCAGCTTGCTTTGTTCGGAAGCGTGATGCTGGAGGCACCTAACCACCGGCTGCAGTTGACCGGCGACGCCCGCGATATGATGGGGTTGTCGGTTTGGAGCCCGCTCTTCCGCGGGCGGCCGGCAACTGAGCCTTTTACGTTAGGTCGCAAGCATGAACGTTACTTTACAGATTGGCGACATCCATCGCGCATTTGACACTGATGTACTGCCTCCAGTCGGCGCTCACATCATGATTCACAAGCATCTCACAAGCGACGGCGCAGGCGCAGTCGTTGAAGTGATCTCTCATGAGTGGCAGCTTGACCAAGGTTTTACAGAAGATGGCGAAGAAGATTTAGATGATTTAAACGTCACGATCAAAACCAAAATCGTACGCTGACGTGCGACCTAACCACCAGCTGCAGTTGACCGGCTGCGCCCGCGATATGATGTTGTTGTTGGTTTGAAGCCTGCTCTCCGCGGGCGGCCGGCAACTGAGCCTTTTACGTTAGGGGGCAAGCCCACGATGACGATCGATGAACTATTAGCACGGATCGAGATGAAGTCGCCGCCCGCGGCCGAAGATGACGTGGTGGCAATCGAAAAACGAGTCGGCCACTCGCTTCCTGCCGATTACCGCCAGTTTCTCATTGACTGCAATGGTGGGTATCTCGGCGGCTCACTGTGGTTCCAAGGCGACAACCCAAATGGGGAAGAAGTCGAAGCAGGCGTTCATCACATCGCGGGATTTCGCGAGGAATCGCACTTCTCAATCATGGATGCCCTCGACACATATGAGGGGCGAATCCCAAGCGATCTGCTCTACATTCACGATGACCCATTCGGCAATGCGATCTGCATCGGTCTCGCTGGTGAGCGACAGGGAAAGATTTACTTTTGGGACCATGAAGAAGACGACGATTTTGATGATGATTTAGACCTTGACGATGACGAGTCTGAAGGACCGACGTTGATTGCAAACTCATTCACCGAATATGTAGCTGGTTTGTCTGAAAACGCGGACTGACGCAACCTGATGCCCCCTAACCACCGGCTGCAGTTGACCGGCGACGCCCGCGAGTTAAATGTTGTTGTCGGTGGTACGCCCCCTCCCGCGGGCGGCCGGCAACTGAGCCTTTTACGTTAGGCAACTAAGGCTTTGCGAATTGCTTCCGTATTGTTCCGGGTGCTTGGCGTCCTTGTCGCGGCTCTGGCCGTCGTGGCGTGGTTGTTCGCTCTTGATGCATTTGATCGCGCCAATGCGGCAACAGGTTGGCATGGCTTGCCCGCTTTGTTCAGCGGCGGCGTGGCGTGGCTCGCAGCGATTGTGAGCAGCATCTTGTCTCTCGTCTTCATATCGCTCGGGCTGGCCATCGGATGGTGGTACCACAGACGAAACGAGAAACGAGATGTCGCCTAACCAGCGGCTGCAGTTGACCGGCTGCGCCCGCGATATGATGGGGTTGTCGGTTTGAAGCCCGTTCTCCGCGGGCGGCCGGCAACTGAGCCGATTTACGTTAGGCGGCGACGTATCTGCATGCTATGATTTCAATATGACAGTACAAACATTCCGCGAACTTTTGGCTGCTCGCCCTTTTAAGCCTTTCCGCTTGATTATGTCCAGCGGAGAACGCTATGAGGTTCGGCATCCTGAGATGGCCTTGTTGACGCGTTCTGACCTTCTGGTTGGCACAGAAGCAGAAGACGGAGTGCCTTCTGAATTTAAGATTTGTTCACTGCTGCACGTCGCGACGATTGAACCTATCGACCTACAAGCCGCCTAACCACCGGCTGCAGTTGACCGGCTGCGCCCGCGAGTAGAATGATATTGTCGGTTTGGAGCCTGCTCTCCGCGGGCGGCCGGCAACTGAGCCTTTTACGTTAGGGGGCATGAAACAATATCGCCTCACCAAGTACGATCCGCGTTACCGTGACGCCAGTGGTGCATACACACGCGATGAATGGACGTTCTTTGCACAAGTCGGCCGAGAGGTTGGCGGGCGAACCGTCACGCTCGACGAATATGAGGCGGTAGAGGCGGCGTATATCCGCGTCGTCTGCGCACTGGTAGATCTTGCGGCGATCGGCCCGTATCACGTCGCCGATCCTGAAAATGCTCCCTACGCTGCTGGCTCAAACATTACCCTCGAGCAACTTTCCGCTGTCTTGAGATCATTACTACGGGAAGAATACTGGTGCCGCCTCTCAGACTCCGAGGGTTACTTCATCCACTCAGGCTGGGATTTCTACCTTTATTTGGGGCTTCCTAATACAATCGTGGCACCAGAAACAATCGCAGCAGAGCAAGGGTTGTTTCTTGAACCGTTCGTTTCTCCGTATCACTCCGAAGCCCCCTAACCACCGGCTGCAGTTGACCGGCTGCGCCCGCGATATGATGGGGTTGTCGATTTGGAGCCTGCAGTCCGTGGGCGGCCGATGAGTGGGTTTTATACATTGGGCGTGGCTCTATCGTGGACTGGAAATGCCTTCAATGTGAATCGGCGTGTCCTTCGGGGTTTGATGTTTGCTGGAATTGTGGTGCTGATCGCGAGGGCCGGGTTGATCCGGTGTTCTCGAAAGCGGTGGGTTGGAATCCGCGCTGTGAGCAGTGCGGCTATCTGCTGCACGGCGTCGCTTGCGCGGAATGCCCCGAATGCGGGAGCAGGATTGACCGTTCACGATGCGACACGATCGTAGACGACGAGCCGGCGACCTAGCCGCAGGCTGCGATTGACCGGTTGGGCGTGCGGGCGGGGGATGGGTTTGCTTGATATGGTTGTGCGTGTGTTGGGGCGGAAGCTCGGTTTGAGGTGATGCGGGAGTCGGTTGTCATGAGCGGTTGTTCGGTGTTGCTGGTGGGGTTGCGGTCTTCGGTGGTTGACTTTGAGAAGTGGCCGGAGCTGTCGGTGGCGAAGTTGGAGGCGGCGTTCGAGCGGGTGGTTTCGGACTTGGAGGCGGAGGGTTTTGAGGCGCGTTGGTGTTTGACGGACACGGGTGCGACGGCCGAGCGTCAGCTGACGGATGATCTGCGTGCGCATTCGCCGGACGTAGTGCTGATCGGCGCGGGGGTGCGGACCGATCCGGATCATTTTTTGTTGTTCGAGCGGATGATTAATGTGATTCACGAGGTGTCGCCGGGGAGTAAGATCGCGTTTAATACGTTGCCGTTTGATTCGGTGGAGGCGGTGCGTCGGTGGGTTTAGGGGTGTGTGTAGGTTGTAGTTTGTAGGGTTGTAGGTTGTCGGGCGTGGGGTCTTTGGTGGCGAGGTTTTGATGCGGGTGACTTTATATGTGGCGACGGGTTTTGTTTGTTTGTTGATCGCGCTGGTCTTCGGGCTGTTTGGTCGGGTCCGCGTGGGATCGATTGCGAATATGTCGGATGACGCGTGGGCGCCGAACGTGACGAATGCGGGGGCGTCTTGCGGGTTTGCGATCGCGGGCGGTTTGTGTTTTGTGGCGGCATCGTTGGCGGGGGCGATCGGGTCGCGGTCGGCATCGGATCGCAAGCTGGACTGATGGCCGGGCTTTGGTTTCGCTGTTCGCGATGGGGTGGGGTACACTCGTTCGGGCGCGGCCGAGGGTCGCGTCTTGACTTGCGATTTTTTCGAGGGTTTTGATGATGGCGCGTGTTTTGAAGATTGGGTATGGTCGGTCGATGGTCTTGGTGGGGCTTGTGTCGGTGGGTTTGGTGGCGGGGGGCCTGGTGGGTTGTCGGGCGTCGGCGTCGGTCGGATCGGCGGAGGTGTCGAGCGGGATTGTTCCGGGCGCGAGCTGGACCAAGCACATCATCGGCGAGACGACGGCGAACACCAGCTCGGCCGTGGCGTCGGACTTTGATGGCGATGGCCACATTGATGTGATGTGTTCCTACGCGGGGAAGGTCGCGTTGTATCGGGGGCCGGACTGGCAGAAGACGATCGTGCTGCCGCAGATGCCTCCGGACCGCAACGGCGTCATCGCCAAGCGCGGCTGCATCCATAGCACGCTGATGGACGTCGACGGCGACGGCGACATGGACTACATCGGCTCGAACCGCATGCTGTTCTGGCTCGAGTGCCCGGACCGGCCCTTCGATCAGCCCTGGCATCTGCGCATGATCAGCCACGATGTTAACGGCGCCCACGGCGTCCACACCGCCGACGTCGATCGCGACGGCACCGTCGACCTCATCGCCAACTCTTGGCGCGACATCGACGCCAGCCCGATCCCCAACTCCATCACCTGGTTCGCGATCCCCGACGACCCCGAAGCGCGGCAGGACTTCTGGGTGCCCCACGTCTTCGCCGACCGCGACGCGCCGGGGCGCAACCACTACATGGGCTTTGGCGACCTCGACAACGACGGCCGAGGCGACATCTCCTGCGCCGCGCCCCTCGGCGGCTGGGTCGCCTGGTGGCAGCAACCCGAAGACGCCACCGCCAAATGGACTAAGCACCTCGTCTCCGACGACGACCCCGGCGCGACCAACGTCCTCAATCTCGACCTCGATAGCGACGGCCAACTCGACATCCTCCTTACCCGCGGCCACGACCGAGGCGCGCTCTGGTTCAAGGGCCCGCGCTTCGACAAGATCATGATCGACCCCGACATCGAGTTGCCCCACTGCCTCGCCGCGGCCGACATCGACCGGGACGGCGACCTCGACTTCACCACGACCAGCTCCAGCCTCACCGGCGAAACCGCGTGGTACGAAAACGACGGCCGAGCCAACTTCACCAAGCACGTCATCGACACCCGACAGAGCGCCTACGACACCCGGCTCCTCGACATGGACGGCGACGGCGACCTCGACATCCTGCTCGGCGGGCAAAAGAGCTTCAACGTCGTCTGGTACGAAAACCCCTTGATTTCAAGGTAATACGAGTTACGTTTTGAATCGCCGCGATTGGGTGGCGTTCGAAGCGCAGCCGCGATGCAATGCAGCCAACGTGCGATCAGCGTGTTATACGCATCCCACTAAAACCGACGCGTTGACCACGGTGTAACCGCCGGGCCACTCCCGGGCGGACGCGTTCTGTGCGTCGTCCGCCCGCGTATGACGCGGCGGCTGCGGATGCTCGCGAAGGCGTAGCGGTTCGATGGCCTTTGCACGATGCAACACGCAACACGCAACGTGGTCGGGAAAGCTGACTGATGCGATGATGGGGCGGGAAGTCAGGGCATAAGCGCGGCGGCGGTTTCGAAGGGGCCGCGCTCGGACTGGAACCAGAACAGATCGCGGTTGCCGGTGATGTCCCAGGAGTGCAGGGCGCGGTACTCGTCGCTCCAGGGGATCCACTGTCCCGAGCCGTCGCCGAAGACGTGGTTGGCACCCCGGGGCGAGTCTTGTGCGTCGCCGCTGCTGCCGTGGGAAGGGTTTCCGACGAAGAACGCGTTGTTCGAGACAAACGAGCCGCCGACGCGCACGGTCGAGCAGGTCACCATGGCTCGGGCGACAGTGGCGTTGTCCAGCGTGGTCGGGCTGAGCGACTCGTGGATCCGCGAGCCATCGATGGCGAACTTATTCTGCCAGGGATCGACGCCCGCGAGGTAGAGGTAGGCCATGACGAGTTGGCCGTTGACGGGGTTTTGGATGTAAGGGATGAAGTCTCGGCCGGGGTCTTGCCAAACGTCGTCGATGAGCCCGTAGCTGCGCATCTCTTGGAGGTCGGGGATGCTGATGGCCATGGGCACGTGCGTCGGCGGACTCGTAGGCGTGAGACGCGGCGAGAGAAAGACGCTTTTGTTGTCGACCGCGGTGGTGTAGGCCGAGGTCGCGATCTGCTTCTGGTTACTCAGGCACTGGACGCGGATGGCCGACTCTCGCGCGCTGCTCAACGCCGGCAGGAGAATCGCGATCAACAGCGCGATGATGCTGATGACGACCAACAACTCAATCAGAGTGAATCCACGACGCATCAGAGTTCCCTCAAGAGGTGCGAAACAACCTTGCACGCAGCGCATCAATCCTGCCCGTACCCATCCAGCAACCCCCACATGCTCGGCGGGTCGGGCTTGCCATCGCCATCGGTGTCGTTCCAATAGGCGGCGTCGCTGTTCTGAGACGCGGCGGTGAGGATCAAGTCGCTTCGCCCCTGAACGAAGTGGACGCTGCCGTCGGCATACCCCACCGGGATACCCTGGTCCTTGTGGAAGGCGTCGCCGGGGATCCCCGACCCGTCGTGCATCAGATAAAAGGCGTCCGACGTGATCGCGGCGTCGTTGTCCATCCTCGCGATGTCCGTCAAGCCATCGTCCAGCGGCAGTTCATTGTGGCCAAAGCCCTGGGCCACCTCTGGCCTGGACTGGTACGTGCTGTACAGGTCCGTACTCAGAGACGCGTCTACACTCTGCATCGTCGGCCAACTCGGCCCAAAGCCCACCACGTTGGCATTAAACCTGCTGGCCTCCGCGTAGGACGGGCACTTAAACACCGCGAGGTCGTTGACCAGGTCCGCCTGCCGCATCCGGCCGAGGTTATACCAGCGCTGGTTGTTCTTAAAGAAGAAGCCGTGCCGACGATGGACCGCGTAATTCAGCGGGACCCCGCCATCGAAGTCCACCGCGTATGCGGCGTACAGAACCCCGTGCTGCCGCTGGTTGGACGAGCACTGGATGATCTTCGCCGACTCCCTCGCCCAGCCGAGCGCCGGCAGCAGGATCGCAATCAAGAGCGCGATGATGGAGATGACGACCAACAGCTCGATGAGGGTAAAGGCGCGACGCATAATAAAAATCCTGAAAGGGCGATCAACCTGACCGTCTAGCGGGTGACGCGAGGCATCTCAAACGGCCTGAACGGGACGCTCCGCGTCACCCGCTACACCGTGCTGTCGAACCGAAAGGCACCGCGCGTCTTTCGAAACGCGGCACCGTTGAAGGAGAATCAGAATTAGTCACGCCGACGACGCGCGATGAGCAGACCGCCGAGGCCCAAGAGCGCGAGCGAGCCAGGCTCGGGGACCGGTCCTACATATTCGTAGCCAACGCCGTCGTACCAGCCACGATTACTCGATGCGGCACTACCGTCTGTTCCATTCACGAGCTTGTCGATATAGACGTTCACACTGGTGGTGACCGCGACGGTGCCGAGTTTGACGCCGTACATGGGATAGCTGCCAGCAGTTGTCGTCGTGAGTGCTGGATCAAAAGTTAATCCAGTAGCTGCGACGGGTGCAGTTGTATTACCGTTACCACCTGCGCTGTATGTGGTCAGATTGCCAGAAGTCAACCCCGCGGCAACATTCCAACTAGACAGACCGCGGAAGAAAAACCAGATGTCATAGGTGCCTGCTTCAGGGACATCAATCTGAGTCGTCAGTTCTGGGAAGTTTGAAAAGTCACTGACAATCGCTTCAAAGACATCGTTGTTGTTGCCAAAATCGGTTCCAGTACGAACATCCCATTTGGTATT
>JBMYUK010000056.1:0-10386 GCA_049605275.1 Phycisphaeraceae bacterium | reverse complement strand
CGCCCGGTTCGTTTCCTTCCGCGTGGCAATTGGAACGACGACACGGGCCCGGTGATGCAGCCCGCGGTGCCGACGTTCATGGGCACGCTGAAGGTTGCCCAGCCCCAAGCCCAGCCTCAGCCCGAGCCCGACAGCGAGCCCGTCGTTGCGCTCGCATCGGATACCGAACAGCCCGAGCACGCCGAGGACCAAGCGGTAGCCGAAGCGCCCCAGCCGCAGACCCCGGTTGCGACGCGGCTCGATCTCGCGAATTGGTTGAGCATGCCGATGGACGAGGGCGGCACCGGCGAGCTCAACGCCCGCGTCATGGTCAACCGCCTCTGGTATCTCATGTACGGCGAGGAGCTGTCCACCTCGCTCGGCGACTTCGGCGGACAGGGCACGCCGCCCAACCACCCCGCGCTGCTCGACCGCCTCGCGATCCAGTTCGTCGAGTCGGGCTGGGACATCAAGGCGATGATGAAGACGCTCGCGATGACGCGGACCTACCGCTTGTCGTCCGAGCCGACGAAGAAGCTACTTGAAGTTGATCCGAACAACGAGTTCTTCGCGCGTCAGAGCCAGCGGCGCCTGCCCGCCGAGATGATCCGCGATAACGCGCTGCTGGTCAGCGGCCTGCTGGTTAATCAGCTCGGCGGCGACTCGGCCCGGCCGTACCAGCCCGTCGGCTACTACACGCACCTGAACTTCCCGAAGCGAAAGTACAAGGCCGATCAAGACCTCAACCAGTGGCGGCGCGGTGTGTACATGCACTGGCAGCGTCAGTTCCTGCACCCGATGCTCAAGGCCTTCGACGCCCCGACGCGCGAGGAGTGCACCGCGAAGCGCTCGGTGTCAAATACGCCCCTGGCGGCGCTGGTGATGCTGAACGATCCGTCGTTCGTCGAGGCGGCGCGGGCGTTCGCGCAGCGCGTCTTACTCGAAGCCGAGGGCGACGATCGCGCGAAGCTCGACTGGGCGATGCGTCAGTCGCTGTCCCGGCCTGCGACCGACGCCGAGGCCGGCCTGATCTTCATGCTGCTGGACCATAATCGCGCGGCGTTCAGCGCCGACCCTGAGAAGGCGAAGCGGCTGTTGTCGGTCGGGCTGTGGCAGCGCGATGCGCAACTGGACCCGGTCGAGCACGCGTCGTGGGCTGAGGTCTGCCGCGTGATCCTGAACCTGCACGAGAAGCTGACGCGGCCCTGAGCCGAGGAACGATTGTGATGACAAAGAAGATTGATATCGCCGAAGCAGTCCACGCCGAGTACGAGCGGATGCAGCGCGTCAGCCGACGCCAGTTCCTGGGGCAGGTGTCGCTGGGGCTTGGCACGATGGCGCTGGGTTCGTTGATGGGTGCCGAGCGCGCGGTCGCGGCGGCGAACGAGCCCTTGAGTCCGCTGCAGGGCTCGGTCGATCCGCTGCACTTTGCCCCCAAGGCCAAGCGCGTGATCTTCCTCTGCATGGCAGGCGGTCCGAGCCACCTAGAGACCTTCGACTACAAGCCCAAGCTCGCCGAGATGGACGGCAAGGAGATGCCCGAGTCCTTCACCAAAGGCCAGCCGCTCGCTCAACTCCAGGGTAAAAAGCTCGTCGCCCTCGGCCCGCAGAAAGGCTTCAAAGCCTACGGCAAGAGCGGCACGATGGTCAGCGACTGGTTCCCGCACATCGGCTCGGTCGCCGACGAGATCTGCGTCGTCAAGTCCATGGTCACCGAGCAGATCAACCACGACCCCGCGCACACCTTCATGAACACCGGTACCGCGATCAGCGGTCGGCCCTCCATGGGCTCGTGGGTCAACTACGGCCTGGGCTCGATGACCGAGAACCTGCCCGGCTTCTGCGTGCTGGTCTCCGACTCCAAGTCCCGAAACCCCCAGCCCATCGCCTCGCGGCAGTGGTCCTCCGGCTTCCTGCCGAGCAAGTACTCGGGCGTCGAACTCAACTCCACCGGCGATCCGGTTTACTACGTCAAGAACCCCCCTGGCATCGATCGCGGACAGCAGGAAAAGCTCATCCGCACGGTCGAAGACCTCAACCGCATGCGCGACAAGGACCACCACGACCCGGAGATCGAGTCGCGGATCGCTCAGTACGAGCTCGCGTTCAAGATGCAGATGGCCGTGCCCGAGTTGACCGATGTCTCCGACGAGCCCGAGGACGTGCTGGAGATGTACGGCGCGAAGCCAGGCGACGGCTCGTTCGCGAGTAACTGCCTGATGGCGCGTCGATTGGCCGAGCGCGGCGTCCGCTTCATCCACCTCTACCACCGCGGCTGGGACCACCACGACGGCATCGTCAAGTACATGAACAAGGCCTGCCCGACGGCCGACCAACCGACCGCGGCGCTCATTACCGATCTCAAGCGACGCGGCATGCTCGACGAGACCCTCATCGTCTGGGGCGGCGAGTTCGGGCGAACGCCGATGAGTCAGGGCGGCACGGGCCGGGACCACCACATCAAGGGCTTTTCCATGATGATGGCCGGCGGCGGGATCAAGGGAGGCATGACGTACGGCAACACCGATGAACTCGGCTACAACGCCGTCGAAAACGTCGTCCACGTCCGCGATCTGCACGCGACCATGCTGCGACTGCTCGGCATCGACTCGAACCGACTGAGCGTCAAGTATCAGGGCCTCGACGTCAAGCTCACCGGCGTCGAACACGCGAAAGTCGTCAAAGATATCATCGCGTAAGGGCGCTGCGGTTGGGAAGCGAATGACCAATCGACCCCCGCGTGTTACGCGGCGGCTATGTGCAGAACAGTGGCAGGCCGATCGCTAGCTTTCGCGCTTGTCGCGCTCGACCACGGCGTAGGCGTTGTGGTTGTGGATCGACTCGAAGTTCTCGCTGGCGACGCTGTACCAGGCGATGCGGTCTTCGTCGTCCATCGCGATGGCGAGGTCGCGGACGATGTCTTCGACGAACTTGGGGTTGTCGTAGGCGTCTTCGGTGACGAACTTTTCGTCGGGCCGCTTGAGCACGGCGAAGACCTGGGTGCTCGCGCACTTCTCGACGAGTTCGAAGAGTTCTTCGATCCACATCGACTTGCCCGGAGCGAAGCGGACCCTGGCCTCCATCTCGCAGCGCTGATTGTGCGCGCCGTATTCGGAGATCTCTTTGGAGCAGGGGCACAGCGAAGTCGCGGGGACCTTGATGCCGAGGATGAAGTCTTCGGTGCCGTTCGCGACGCACTCGAAGGTGACTTCGATGTCGAGCTTGCCGGGCTGACCGGTGACGGGGGCTTTCTTATCGATGAAGTAGGGGAAGGTCATCTGCAGGTGCGCTTCTTCGGCTTCGAGTCGGACCTTCATGTCGCGGGCGACCTCCATGACGTCGCTGGAGTCGATGCCCTGGTGGTGCTTGTTGAGCACTTCGAGGAAGCGGCTCATGTGCGTGCCCTTTTGATAGTGGGGCAGGGCGACGTACATGTTGACCATCGCGACGGTGTGCTGCTTGTCATCGGTGTCGGGCTTTTTGAGCGCGATGGGGTAGCGGATGTCTTTCACGCCGACCTTGTTGATCGGGACTTGTCGCGAGTCTCGGCTGCCCTGTACGTCGGGCATCGGTGCGTTGGACGCTTGGGTCGGCTGGGCCTGAGAAGTCATGAGAGGCGCTTTCTTGCGATGCGGTAGGGGGAAACGAGCTATTGTAGGCGGGGCAAACGGCCCGGACAATCGATTGCGCATTGGCACAGGAGGCTAATGATGGCTGGCAAGATCAAATCGTTACAGGCCGGGGTTCAGGTGTTCGGCTCGATCGCGGCGGATCGGGGCTGGACGCCCGCGGTGAACGTGTACGACTGCGGCGCGTCGCTTCGGGTGTGCGTTGAGTTGGCGGGCGTGCCGCGCTCGTCGATTGAGGTGACGGTTCAACTCGGTCGACTGGTGATCGAAGGGCGTCGCGAGGTGCCCGAGCCGAGCGACGCGAAGGCGCACTGCCTGCGCGAGATGGAGATCGACCACGGCGCGTTCCGTCGCGTGCTGGGTCTGCCGGAGTCGATCGATCTTAAAGCGGTATCGAGTAGCTACACCGACGGCATGCTTTGGATCGTGTTGCCGATCCGAGGCGGAGAAGACAAGTGACCAAGTATCAATAGAGGCCCGATCCACGTGAGTAAGAAGAAAAAAACCGCCAAGCGCAAACGCCCCGCGTCCGACGCGCCGCTGATCCCCTCGGCCGGCGGCGAGGCGGCCGAGATCGTCGGCCAGCCTGAGGTGCCCGCGCAGCTGCCGATCCTCCCGGTGCGCGGCACGCTCGTGTTCCCCGGCACGATCATCCCGCTGGGTATCGGTCGGCCGTCGAGCCGGCAGTTGCTCGAAGAGTCGCTGAGTCAATCCAAGATCATCGGCCTGGCCGCGCAGATCGATGAGGAGCAGGAGGAGCCCGGCTTCCGCGGCGTCTACAAGACCGGCACCGCGGCGATCGCGCTCAAACTCATCCGCCAGCAGGACGAGACGATGACGCTCATCGTGCACGGGCTCAGCCGGATCCGGCTCGATAAGTCGCTGCGGAGTAAGCCGTACATGTCGGCGAAGGTGTCGCGGCTGCAAGACAAGCCCGGCCGAGGCCAGTCGTTTAAGGCGACGATCAATCAGCTGCGCGACCTCGCGCTCGAGCTGATCGAGCTCACGCCGAACGCGCCCGAGCAGGCGCGTAACGTGTTGATGAACGTCGAGTCGCCGTCGGGTCTGGTCGATTATCTCGCGGCGAATTTGGACATCGACATCCCACAGAAGCAAGTGCTGCTCGAAGAGCTGAGCGTGAGCGGGCGCGCGAAGCAGGTGCACCACCTGCTGAGTCAGCAGCTGCAGCTCGCCCGCTTGCAGAACAAGATCCAGCAAGACGTCGAGGCGAGCATCGGCGAGGGGCAGCGGCGGCTGTACCTCCGCGAGCAGATGCGCGCGATCCAGGAAGAATTGGGCGACGGCGACGGGTCGGCCGAGGTGGTGGACGACCTGCACCGCCGATTGGTCGAGGCGGCCCCGCCGCAGAAGGTGATGGACGAGGCCGAACGCGAGCTCTCGCGGCTGGAGATGATCCCGCCGGCCAGCCCGGAGTACTCGGTCATCTTGAGTTACGTCGAGCTCATCGCCGAGTTGCCTTGGAATAAAGCGAGCGAGGACCAACTCGACCTCGAGCACGCGCGGTCGGTGCTCGACCGGGATCACTTCGGACTGGACAAGGTCAAGCGTCGGCTGATCGAGTACCTCGCGGTGCGGAAGCTCAATCCGTCGGGGCGGGGTGCGATTCTTTGCCTGATCGGGCCGCCGGGCGTGGGCAAGACGTCGCTGGGCCAGTCGATCGCGGAGGCGCTCGGGCGTCAGTTCGCTCGGCTGTCGCTGGGCGGCGTGCGCGACGAGGCGGACATCCGCGGGCACCGGCGGACCTACATCGGCGCGATGCCCGGGCGATTGATCCAGGACCTTCGGCGATGCGGCACGCACAACCCGGTCGTCATGCTCGACGAGATCGACAAGCTCGGCAACGACTTTCGCGGCGATCCGGCGTCGGCCCTGCTCGAAGTGCTCGACCCGCGGCAGAACCACGCCTTTGTCGATCGCTATCTCGACGTGCCCTTCGACCTCAGCAAGGTCATGTTCATCTGCACGGCTAACTACGTCGGCAACATCCCCGCGGCGCTGCGCGATCGCCTGGAGATCATCGACATCCCCGGGTACACCGATCACGACAAGCTCGCGATCGCGCGTAAGTACCTCGTCCCGCGACAGATGAAAGAGCACGGGCTCAAGGCCAAGCACTGCGCGTTACGCGTCGGCGGGTTGCGGAAGTTGATCGACGGCTACACGCGCGAGGCGGGGGTGCGCGAGTTGGAGCGGCAGATCGGCGCGGTGTGCCGCGCGGTCGCGGCCAAGGTCGCGCAGGCCAAGCGCGCTCCGAAGAAAGCGATCGTCGACGAGGATCGGGTCGAAGAACTGCTCGGCCCGCAGAAGTACGTCCGCGACGTCGACACGCGCACCGGCGTGCCCGGGGTCGCGCTCGGGCTGGCGTATACCTCGGTCGGCGGCGAGGTGCTCTTTATCGAGGCGACCAAGTACCCGGGCAAGGGACAGGTCAAACTGACCGGGCAGATCGGGGACGTGATGAAGGAGTCGGCTCAGGCGGCGCTGTCGCTGTTTAAGAGCCGGGCGGCGGCGCTGGGCTGCGAGCCAAGCGTCATGGCCGAGCACGACCTGCACATCCACGTCCCGGCGGGCGCGGTGCCGAAGGACGGGCCCTCGGCCGGGGGCGCGATGTACACGGCGATCGCCTCGCTATTGACCGGCGAACCGGTGAAGCAGGGTTTAGCGATGACCGGCGAGATCACGCTACGCGGCAAGGTGCTGCCGATCGGCGGGGTGAAGGAAAAAACGCTCGCGGCCGATCGCTTGGGCATCGACACCGTGCTGCTGCCCGAGCAGAACCGCCGGGACCTCGACGAGGTCGATCCGGAGGTGCGCAAGCGGCTGACCATTAAATTCGTCGACGACGCGGATGCGCTGCTAAAGCTCGCGATCCCGACGCTGAAGCTCAAGACGTAGCAAGAAAACGTATCGAGAATGGGCGACGAAGCGGCATACGAACGTCGATTAGAAACTTCGCGATTGGGGCGGTTCAGAAGTGTAGTCGCGATGCTACGCATCTCCGGACATGCACGACCAGCGTGTCATGCTTTGCCTGCGACGCTTAGCGACGCGGCTATATCGACCAGAAACTCGATACAGGGTCTATATTAGAGATCGACCGCGACGTTGTACTTCGCGCTGGTGGAGATGACTTCGATCTTGTAATCGCCCGCGGGGAGGGTGACCGATCGCGAGCCGCTGGTGGTCTTGGAGGTCCGCAGGGTGGTGTTGACCAAGAGCCATTGGCCGTTCTGCTGCTTTCGGTGAACGCGGACTTTGACGGCACAGTCCTTACCGTTCTCGCGGATGTTGAAGTCGATCTCGACCTGCGAGTGATCGCTGAGTTTGAACTCTGCTTCGTCGCGAATCTCCGATCCGTTGCTCTCACCGCTGACCTCGGCCAGGCGGCCGGCCGCGGCGGGCGCGGACCAGGCCGACGCGACGCAGAGCGTCAACAGCAAGGCGAGTAGTCGGGTCAGTGGTTTCATGGGCGGGTTGTGTCGGCGGGCGACGGGGTAGGGAGCGAGATTGTAGCAGTCCGAGGTGATTTCGGCCCTCCTGCGGGCCGGGCTGGTCTATGATGTCGGCATGAAGCTGTACACCAAACGCGGCGATGACGGCCAAACCGACTTGATCGGCGGGGCGCGGGTGTCGAAGGGTCACCTGCGTGTCGGGGCGTACGGGACGGTGGATGAACTGAATGCCACGATCGGGCTGGCCCTTGCCGACTGCGAGATAGACGCGGTGCGCGATGCGCTCATTACGGCACAGGCGCGTCTCTTTGATCTCGGGGCCGATTTAGCGACGCCCGGCTCGGATGACGCGGCTCCGGGGCGCCTCAACGCCGATCACGTCGCCGCGATCGAAGCCCAGATCGACGCCGCGACCGCTCTTTTACAACCGCTTCGAAACTTTATTCTCCCCGGCGGGACGGTTTTGGCGGCGCGCCTGCACCTGGCTCGGACCGTTTGTCGCCGGGCGGAGCGCGAGGTCGTGCAGTTGGCCGAGGCCGACCCGATCGACCCGATCGCGACGGTGTATCTCAACCGCCTGGCGGACCTGCTGTTCGCTCAGGCCCGGTTAGCCAACGCGCACGCGGGGGTCGCGGACGTGCCCTGGCTGCCGGACGACGGGGCTTGAGGCGGAGCGACCGCCGCGGGGGACGGGCGTGGCGTAGGATGACGGGTATGACGAGCTTGCGAACGTGTTGTTGTGCTGCGCTTGGGCTGATGATCGCTATTGCGGCGATGACCGGCTGCAGCGTCGTCGACGATGCGACGGGCGTGAACAACGCGAACGTCGGCCAGAGCCTGAATCGCGGTGATCGCGCGCTGACGCGTAAGGAATTGTCGCTGCGTCTTCGTCGCCTGGCGATGTCTTATCTGGGCGACGTGCCGGAGGTTTGCGAGGCGATCGCGGCGTCGGAACTGCCCCTGGAGCAGCGTCTGCTCGCGCTTCGGATCCGCGCGAACAGTTCGGACTCAGTGATCTCGATCGCGGCCGACCCAGACCCGCAGGTCGCGCTGCTCAATATGGTCACGGTCTTGACGCTGCATCGGATCCTCGCGGAGCAGCGGGGCGAGGAGTTTTTCGGCGAGTTGGGGATGAAGTACATCGATGCGACGCGTCGCATGGAGGCCGAGGGGTGGAAGCTGGCGGTGCTGGTACTCGATGCGGAAGAGCTCAAGCAGCTTCGCGAGTTGATCGTGCAGTACCGTGAGGACAACCCGGAAGAGGTGTACGTGTGGTGGGTGCGTTTCTCGGAGTTTAGCGGTTACAAGGAGCGGTTTTCGATCGCGAGTCTGGGTCGCGGGGTGGTGGATTTGTTCGTGCCGGTGGGCGATGCGGTGGCGGGGATCGAGACGACGACGGACGTGGCGGAGCGTGCGACATGGCTGGCGGCGCGGCAGTCGCTGATCGTGCAGTGGCGGGTCGAGCTGATGTATCTGCAGACCTTGTCGGCGCCGGAGACCGTGACCCTGCTCGACAATCTCGAGCGGGTGTCGGACACGATCGATGCACTGCCCGGGCACCTGGCGAAGGAGCGCGAGGCGATCCTACAGGCCGTCGACGATCAGCAGGCCGCGCTCAACAAGCTGATGACGCGGGCTCAGGGCATCCTCGGCGAGGTGAACAAGACGGCGGAGCAGGCGGACAAGATCGTGCAGAGCGTCGACTCGGTCGTGAAGAACGCCGACCAGACCGTGTCCGGCGTGCGTGAGACGATCAAAGAAGCCGAGGCGTCGTTGGCGAATGCGAAGGAGCTGTTGCCGGATACGAAGTCGACGCTCGAACAACTCGATGTCACGACGAAGACGATCGATCAGACGATCCAGACGCTCGATGCGTTTGTGCGTCAGTTCGAAACGGAAGACGACGAGGCCGACGAGCCGGGCCGGCCGTTCGATATCACCGAGTACACCGCCGCGGCCGAGCAGGCGGGCAAGACCGTGACCGAACTGAACGCGCTAATCTCGAATCTCGATCGGACGGCGGACCCGTCGCGTCTCGACCAGACGCTCGGCTCGGTGAAGGGCCAGGTCAGCGCGCTGATCTGGCAGGGCGGGTTCGTGCTGCTGGGCGTGGGGCTGGTGCTCATCCTCGCGGCCAAGCTCATGCCCAAGCGGGCGGCGTGAGGCCACGGGCTATAATGCCCGGCTCATGATCGCGAAGCGGCGACAATTCGATGTCATCGTCATCGGCGGCGGGCACGCGGGCGCCGAGGCGGCCTGGGCGGCGAGTAACGCGCTCATCGCATCGGGCGGCGGACGCGTCGCATTGGTCACGATGGACCCGACGAAGACCGGCGTGATGTCGTGCAACCCCTGTATCGGCGGGCTCGCCAAGGGCCAGATCGTCCGCGAGATCGATGCGCTAGGCGGGCTGATGGGCCTCGCCGCCGATGCGACGGGCATCCAGTTTCGCGTGCTCAACAGCAGCCGAGGGCCGGCCGTGCACGGCCCGCGTTGTCAGAGCGACAAATACGCCTACGCGCGAGAGGTCCAGCGCCTCTTGCACACCCGGCCGAACCTCGTCGAGATGGCCGGCTTGGTCAACGACTTTGTGATCGAAGACGGCCGATGTGTCGGCGTGAAGATGACGCCCGCGCCGACCGACGGCCCGGAAGAACCGACCGACGGCTGCTGCGGCGAGTTCGGCTGCATCGACGACGCGGAGAAGCCGATCACCCTGCACGCCGGGGCGGTCGTCCTCACGACGGGCACGTTCATGCGTGCGATCATGCACACCGGCCAAGCGCAGGCCAAGGGCGGACGCGTCGGCGAGGGGACGGCCGACGGCATCAGCGGCGCGCTCAAGCGGCTGGGCTTCGAACTCGGCCGACTCAAGACCGGCACGCCGCCGCGGCTTTTGCGCGAGTCGCTCGAACTCGACGGGCTGGAGCTGCAACCCGGCGATGAAGCGCCCGTCCCGTTTAGCGACATGACCGGCGCGTTGGAAAAGGCGTCGGGAGTCGATTCGGCCTATGAAATGGTATCCGACACCTTTCCAAAGATGCCGCAGACCCCGTGCTGGATCACGCATACGAACGAGCGGGCGCACGCGATGATCCGCGACAACCTCGACAAGGCTCCGATGTACAACGGGCAGATCACGACCGCTGGGCCGCGTTACTGCCCGTCGATCGAAGACAAGGTCGTGCGCTTCGCCGATCGCTCGTCGCATCACGTTTACCTCGAGCCCGAGTCGCACGAGACCGATTGGGTGTATTGCAACGGCATCGCCACAAGCCTGCCGGCTGACGTGCAGGACGAGATCG
>JBMYUK010000055.1:0-10387 GCA_049605275.1 Phycisphaeraceae bacterium | reverse complement strand
GCCGTCGAGGATCGGCGTCAGTCGGACGCGCGGCCGACGGCGACGCACGTACAAAAACCCGACGCCCTTGGGCCCGTACATCTTGTGCGCCGAAGCGCTGAGCAGGTCCACGCCGTCGCGCTCGACATCGGTCGGCATCTTGCCCACCCACTGCGTCGCGTCGGTGTGAAGGATCGGCTTGTCTTTCTCGCTGTACTTCTCTTTAAGCATCTTGCCGATCTCGGGGATCTCATTGATCGTGCCGAGCTCGTTGTTCGCCCACATGATCGTGACGAGGATCGTGTCTGGCCTGAGCGCGGCTTCGACCGCCTCGGCCGTGATGATGCCGTCGGCGTTCGGTTCGAGCCAGGTCACGTCGAAGCCTTGCTTCTGTAATCGCTTGACCGGGTCGAGCGTCGCCTTGTGTTCGTGCACCGCGGTGACGATGTGATTGCCCTTCTTGCCGTACATGTCGGCCACGCCCTTGATCGCGAGGTTGTTCGACTCGGTCGAGCCCGACGTCCAGACGACCTCCTTCGCGGTGCAGCCGATGAGGTTGGCGACCTGCTCGCGGGCGTAGTCCACGCCCTCCTCGGCGTCCCAGCCGTATTGGTGGTTGCGGCTGGCCGAGTTGCCGAACTTCTCGGTGAAGTAAGGCATCATGGCGTCGAGGACGCGGGGATCCATCGGCGTGGTGGCGTTGTGGTCAAGATAGATAGGCAGTTTTACACTCATAGCGGCATCATATCCCTCGTAACGGGCCGGGAAGCGGTCCACGACCCTAATTTGCACTTTGGAATTATTCTAAGCAGGCAAATCGTTCAAGACAAGCCGTGCAGCCCGCTCGCCGATGATTAAAATCTTGACCCCCTCACCGATCGCTCACAAACCGTCCCAACGAGACCCCTCATGGCCGCCGATTCCACCGACACCCGTTACAAAACCATCCTCCTCTTCGGCGCCCCCGGCGCGGGCAAAGGCACCCAAGGCGCGATCCTCGGCCGAATCCCCGGGTTCTTCCACATGTCCTGCGGCGAGGTCTTCCGCAACATCGACATCAACTCCGACCTCGGCAAGATCTTCTACGAAACCTCCTCACGCGGCGAACTCGTCCCCGACGAGATCACCGTCAAGATGTGGGCTAAGAACATCGCCGCCCGCGTCACCCTCGGCATCTACAAACCCCACGACGACCTCTTGATCCTCGACGGCATCCCCCGCACCGTCGAACAAGCCAAACTCATGGACGAGCACATCCACGTCTACAAAACCATCCACCTCACCTGCTCGGACGAGAACGCGATGTTCGAACGACTCCGAAGACGCGCGCTCAAAGAAAACCGCATCGACGACGCGGACGAGGGCGTCATCCGCAAGCGGTGGGAGGTCTATAAAAACGAAACCGAGCCCGTGCTCGAGCATTACCCCGACGAGGACATCATCAACATCGACTCGATCGGAAGCCCGGCCGTGATCCTGCACGACATCCTCGAAGTCGTCACGCCGATCCAGAATAAACACTTCAAGTCGTTTGGCGGGTGACAATGAGAGCCGACAAGTATACCTGCTATGCAGTTCTTGCCGTGCTATCGATTACAAGTGGCTGCAAAGATGATCCTGTGAGTGCTAGAAATAAGCTGGAGGCCATGGAAGGGGATTCCAAATTCGAGGAAGTCTCATCACTGCCGGAAGGAGTCGCTGTAAAGCATACACCTGAACAAATCAAAGCGATCATAGGTGGCGACAGCGGCATGAAATACACCTGGCGGTATTCAACGACAGTCAACACAATCGAAAAGCAACTCACCATTGTCGAATTTGGCTGTTTCACATTGATCGACAACGAATGGATTTTTAGTAATTACACAGGAAAACCTTTTACTTCAAGTAATTTTGAAGAGTGGTACAGCTGCCCGGAGTCAAAGCTAGTTCCGGGCTCCAGTTACTCCGACCCTCTATTAATGAATAGCTCGGATGAATTGCGAAGTGGGAAAATGCTTTGGTACTTTATCGGGGAAGATGCCAAAGGAAATAAATATCAGGGCACAGCCCAAGCCCAATATGTGGCAGAGCTAGAAACCGAATAGGCTCAGTTGCAGTCATTATGTCGGACTACAGATCTTCCGGCGTCAATCCTGTCTTCTTCGCGATCTTTGCGAGCATCTTTGGCCCGATCTCATCTCGGTCGTGAAACGCAAACACAAAATCTGGAAAGTCTTTGTGCATTAACGTGCGGTGTGAACCGCGCTGGCGCTTGACCTGCCAGCCCTTTCGTAAGAGTGCCGCGAACGCACGCTTCGCTCTCGTAGACGGCCAATCCGCCATCGGTCAGGCCACGATCGAGAATACGGTTTCCATGTGCGGGAACGACTCCCCGTGTTCCAGCCGATCGGCAAGCACGTGCAGCGAGAGCGATTGGGCCTTGCGGACCGCCTCTGCGCGAGTCTGGCCATAAGCCATGACTCCGGGCAGGTCCGGAACCTCCGCGATCCATCGGCCATCGTCTTCTTGTTCCAATTCGATCACGTACATGGCTAAAGCATACACCGAAGGACCCAAAAACGCCTACTGATTTGTTGCCCGATACGCAGCCCCCGCGCCGACGAGATCGCTCATTGCCATCCCGATGGATTTGAACAGCGTGATCTCGTCGTCCGACTCGCGCAGTTTCGCCTGGCCGCTGCACATCTCGGTCAGTTCGCCGACGACGTGGTGTTTGGTGATCGCGCCTTCTTCGATGGGGACCAGCACCTCGCCGGCCTCCTTGAAGCAGTTGACGTAGCTGTCGGCGAAGACTTTTGATTTTACAACAAGCGCCGTGTCGCACTCGCGCTTCGTCGCGTGGTGGTTGCCGATGAAGTCGGTGTGCGTGCCCGGTCGGACCCAGTCGCCGAGGACCAAGGGCTCGTGCGAGCCGGTGGCACTGACGATGATGTCCGCCTCGCCGCAAGCGGACTGCAGGACTTCAGCGGCCTCAAACGTCACGCCATCGTGTTGACCCTCGAACTGCTGCAACACGCGTTCAACATGGGCAGGCGTTCGGCCCCAAATCAACACGCGCTCGATCGGCCGGACGCTGAGTTGGGCCCGGATGATGTACGGCGCGAGGTTGCCCGTGCCCAATAGCAGCAGCGCCTTGGAATCCTCGCGCGACAGCAGACGAGACGCGAGACCGCTGATCCCCGCCGTGCGCCAGAACGTGACGCTCGTGCCATCGACCAGCGCCACAGGCTCGCCGTGCTCGCGGTCGAACAGCATGATCTTCGAGTAAAGCGACTTGTACTTCGGCCCGGGATTATCCGGAAAGTACGTAAACGACTTCACCGCGATCAGTTCGTCGTTCCACGACGGCAGCACCGCGAACGCATCGTGATTGCCCGGCTCGTCATCGAGCAAATACACCTGCCGCGGCGGCATGCTGAATTGACCCGCGTAAGCCTCCTGCAGCGCATCAACTAATCCGGGGTAACTCAGCGAGGCGTGAACATCTTCGGCAGAAATAATCTTCATAGCTTCTACAAAGGAGTTGGGATTTAGGGGTTGGGGTTCCTGTTGGATTGCCCCAAAACCCAACCCCCAATACCTAAGACCCAATCAATGCCCAGTGTGCCCGAACCCGCCCGCGCCGCGGACCGTCTCGCTCAGTTCATCCACTTCCTGCCAGACGCACTTGGGCACTTCCTTCACGATCATCTGGCAGATGCGCATCCCCGGCTCGACCACGAACGGCTCCTTGCCGAGATTAATCAGCGCGACCTTCACCTCGCCGCGATAGTCCGCGTCGATCGTGCCTGTGCAGTTCGGCAGCGTCACGCCGAACTTACACGCCAACCCCGACCGCGGCCTGAGCTGCGCCTCGTAGCCCTCCGGCACCGCGATCGCAAAACCCGTCGGACAAAGAAAAATCTCACCCGGCTCGATCGCCACGTCCCCTTCCAAAAACGCATGGACATCCATCCCCGCCGCGTGCTCGGATTGATATGCCGGCAGCGGCGAATCTGTATTGCCTTCAAGGCGTTTGATCTGGCAGGGGACCGTTGTCATAGCGACATCATATCGCGACGAAGCAGTGTAGCGGGCGATGCGAAGCATCCCGTGCGAATCGTTGAAAACTTGTCACACGGCAAAAAACGCGGGACGCTTCGCGTCGTCCGCTACACCGCACGGACATCACCGCGGCGGACCCAAAATCGGCCTCAGTTTGCCATCGTGCTGATCGAGCAGTTGCTTTGCCTCGTCGAGATCGCAGCCGCGCATGGCCATGATGAGGGCGGGCTTGACTCGGCCCTCGGCTTTCGTGAGGGTATCCGCCGCTTCCTCACGGCTGATCTTCGCCTGGCTGGAGACGATGCGGATCGAGCGGTCCAGCAGCTTAGCGTTGGTCGCGCGCAGGTCGACCATGAGGTTGCCCCAGGCCTTGCCGAGTTGGAGCATCGCGGTCGTCGAGATCATATTGAGCGCGAGCTTCGTGGCCGTGCCCGCCTTCATGCGCGTCGAGCCGGTGAGGACCTCGGGCCCGACGATGAGCTCGATCGGCTGATACACCGGCGCGGGCAGCTCGGGGCGCGGCGGGACGCTGACGGGCTCGTTGGGCTTGACGACTTTGGCGCGCGGCCTGGTCATCAGGGTCTTGATCGGTACGCAGGTCATCAGGCACGTCTTCGCGCCTCGGCTGTGCGCGAAGTCGATCGCGCCCCAGGCGTAAGGGGTCGTGCCGCCCGCCGCGATGCCGATCAAGGTGTCGGCGTCGGTGAGTTTGAGTTGTTCGAGCGCGGGCCTTGCGCCGTCGCGCTGGTCTTCCGCGCCCTCGACCGCGTTGCGCAGCGCGGTGTCGCCGCCTGCAATGAGGCCGACGACCTGGCCGGGGTCGCTGCAAAACGTCGGCGGACACTCGCTCGCGTCCAACACGCCAAGCCGACCCGACGTCCCCGCGCCGCAATAGATCAACCGCCCGCCTCGCTTCATGCCCGCAACCACGATCTCGACGACCTTCGCAATCTGCGGGATCGCCTTTCGGATCGCGAGCGGGACCTCCATGTCCTGCGTGTTCATCAGGCGAAGCGTCGCCTCGATCGAGAGCGCATCGATCGCGGCGGCCGCGGCGTTGCGCTGCTCGGTCGCGAGATGGCCGCGGTCGGACGGGGATTGGGGGTTGGGGGTTGGGGGTTGGGGCATGCCGAGTTGAAGTCTAACGGTTGACCGAACGCAGAGTGCGGCAGCCGTCGAGCAACGCCTCGACGGACGAATCATTTAAAACACCGATCAAGGCATCCGTCGAGGCGTTGCACGACGGCTTCATATCCCCGCCCAGACGCCGGCGACGCCCGGGTCCGTCGCGCCCGTCACCCGCGGCAGCGAGATCGGCACGCCGTCGTGCGAGAGCGCGCCGAGCACCGCCCACGCCATCGCCTCGCGCGCTTCGCAGGGGATGCCGAGGTCGTCGCAGCGCACCGCTTTCAAGAAACAGACCTCTTCGATCTCGCGCATCAGCGTCAGATTCCTCGCTCCGCCGCCGGCAAGCACCGCGCACGGCCAGTCGCCGCGGGGCGGGCCGATCGCCTCCTGCAGGCTGCACGCGACCCAGTGACAGGCCGACCGCAACACGTCCGCGGGCTGACCCAGGGGTTGCAAACGAGACACCAGCGCCTTCAACCAGTCATCCGAGTACTGCTCCCTGCCCAACGAGCCCTGTCTCGAAACCGACTCGGCGCTCGCGTGCAGGTCTGCCAGGACTTCGGGCAGGACCCGCCCGCCGTCAGCCAGCCGGCCGTCCTCGTCGTACCGCTGACCCGTGAGACCTCGGCACAACCCGTCGAGCAAGAGGTTGCAAACCCCGTGATCTCCGCCGCGGATCAAAGCCAACTCATCCGATAGCTCGGTCAGGTTCATCACGCCTCCGAGATTGACAACCCAGTCAGCATCCTTCCGGTACATCACCCAATCCGCGATCGGGGTCAGGGGCGCGCCTTCGCCGCCCGCGATCAAATCCGTTTGACGCAGGTCGTAGCAGACCGGCACGTCCAACCGCCGCACGATCGGCCAGGGGTCGAAGAGTTGCCAACTCATGCCCGCGCCGTTGTTGTCTTTGCTTCCGGGGGCGTGCCAGATGGTTTGGCCGTGGGCGGCGACGAAGTCGACGGTGGTACTCGTCGGGATAAGCCCGTCGGCGAACAAGTCACGGAGCGCGTCGGCGTGCATCTCGCCGAGCGCTCGGGCGGCACGCATGAAGACCAATGGCTCGTTCGCCTCGCCCGACGCGATCGACCTGAGCGTGCCGCGCAAGCCGTCTGCAAACGAGACCGCCCGATGGCCAAGCAACTCGGCCCGCATCTCCGGGCCCGTGCCGACGATCTTCACCAGCGCGACGTCGAGCCCGTCGAGGGACGTGCCGGTCATGCAGCCGGCGACGATGCGTGTGCGGCCATGAGCCATGAGCGCAGTGTAGCCGCCGGGCCACGCCCGGGCGGACGAATCGGGGCGGAGAGATCGTGACGCGCCTTCGTGCTTCGTCCGCCCGGACGCGGTCCGGCGGCTAAACAAAAAACCCTGACGGTCGCTTCGAAAACGACCGCCAGGGCAGGAGGAATCGACTGGATTTGAAGTCACGCCGAGGCGGTGACGAGTGCGCGGGTGGACGAGCCGACGCCGAGCAAGAGCTGTTCGAGTTTGTCGGGGCTGAGGTCGGCGACGGATTCGACGACGGTATCGGGCTGGTAGGAGTAGTTAGGCAGGTCCTGCCGTTTGGTCCCGCCGGAGAGGACGAGGATGGTGTGGTAGCCGAGTTGGACGCCGCCGAGGACATCGGTGGACATCGTGTCGCCGACCATGAAGGTGTGGTCGGCATCGAGGCCGAGCTCTTTTCGTGCGGCTCGCATCATGATGGGACTGGGCTTTCCGACGGAGAAGGCTTTGCGTCCGGTGGCTTCTTCGAGGAGCGCGACGACGGCGCCGCAGCCGGGGCGCGTGCCGGAGGAGGTCGGGCAGCTGGGGTCCATGTTGGTGGCGATGAGTTTCGCGCCGCCGAGGATCAGGTTGGTGGCGTGCTCGAGCATCTCGAAGGTGTAGGTTCGTCCCTCGCCGACGACGACGTAATCGGGGTCTTTGTCGACGATGGCGAAGCCGTTGGTATGCAGCGCGGTGGTGAGCCCGGACTCGCCGAGGACGTACGCGGTGCCGCCGGGCTTCTGCGAGGCGAGGAAACGGGCGGTAGCCATGGCGCAGGTGAACACGTGCTCGGGCCCGGCGTGGACGCCCATCTTCGCCAGCTTCGCCGCGATGTCGCGACGGGTTCGCTGGGAGTTATTCGTCAGAAACAGGAACGGCACGCCGCGCTCGCGCAGCGCGTTGATAAACAGATCCGCACCGGGGATCAGCTGGCTGCTCTTGTAGATCACCCCGTCCATGTCGATCAGGAGTCCGTACATCTGGCATCCTTGCGTCGTGTGATTCGGTTTGACACGCGTTCGTGGAACGCTTGCCTCGAAACGATTTCATACAACAGAATCGCTTCGTGGTAGTAAGTACAAACGCCGTGCCAAAGCGCCGCGAGAACGAAGCAGAATCACTCATCGACCGTTTTCGCAGCGAAGAAGATCAAACAACACCCGCCTCGGCCCAGCACTCCCGATCGCATGAACGATTCCGCCGCTTCGCCCACGCATGGCACTGCGTATGAAACAAACAGCAAACGCCCGATGCATCGTGAGCAGGCACGCGCGCGATCCGGTACAAAACACCCATGGGCCACGACAAGCAAGACTCGCTCCTCTCCGTCCGCCTCGACACAACGCCCTTCCGCGTCACGGGCTCGCCCGACTTCTCGCTCGATCAACGAGCGACCCGCGACGACGGCGGACTCGACAAAGAGGACGGCAAAGACGCGTTCCAAGCCCTCAGCCACCGCCTGGTCGAACTCCAGGAAAACCTCTATGCCGAGCAGAAACGCTCCGTGCTCGTCGTCATGCAGGCGATGGACGCGGGCGGCAAAGACTCGACGCTCAAAGCGGTCTTCGGCCCGGTCGATCCCGCGGGCTGTCACGTCAAAAGCTTCAAGAAACCCAGCGCCAACGAACTCGCCCACGACTACCTCTGGCGCATCCACCGCCACACGCCCAAGCGCGGCACGATCGGCGTGTTCAACCGAAGCCACTACGAAGACGCCGTCACCGTCGCGGTCAAACACCTCGCCCCCGAATCGATCTGGTCCAAACGCATCGGCCACATCAATCACTTCGAACGCATGCTCGCCGACGAAGGCACGACCATCGTCAAGTTCTTCCTGCATATCAGTAAGGACTATCAAAAAGAGCGGTTGCAGCGCCGGCTCGATCGCCCGGATAAGCACTGGAAATTCAACGTCGCCGACCTCGAAGAACGCGCCCGCTGGGACCGCTATCAAACCCGCTACGCCGAGGTGATGCGGCAAACAACCCACGCCCACGCGCCGTGGTTCGTCGTCCCCGCCGAGCGGCGCTGGTTCCGCAACCTGCTGGTCACCAAGGTGCTCGTCGACACGATGGAGAAGATGAACCCCCGGCCGCCGAAGGCGGACTTCGATCCGAAATCGATCGTGATCGAATAGTGTTTGAAGCTTTATACACATTGAAGCCCACACCGATGCGGTGTGGGCTTCGAGCGCTGACACACTTCCTCAATGCTCGTGCGCTTCGAAGTGCTTTTTGAGCAAATCTTCCTGCAGCGGATCGGTCAGGTCGTGGACCACGGCGTGGACGTGGTTTTTATTCTGACACGAATACTCGATCACCAGGTCCGCGCTCTGAATCCGATAGTAAAACGCCTCGTCCGCGTCGATCGGGCCGGCCCAGGCGAACATCAACTGATGATCGTCGGGCGCGGACGCCGTGCCGATCGTTCGCGCGCGGATCATGCGGTGCTGCAACTCGAGGTTGTCGAAAAGATGCGCGCGGACGAGTTGTTGCGCGAGATCGATTTTCGACTGGTCGAGCAGATGGAGATCGATCCCGAGGCGCGGCGCATCCGCACTGAGCGACCGCTCACGGCCGGGTCCGGTGAAGACGTCGCGCGGCTTGTCGGCGATCCTCATCCTCTCCCGCTGATCCGCATCCATCGACGACGCCAACGCGATCGCCAGATGGTGCGCATCCGCCAACACGCGTTTGCCCGCCAGTGGGCCTTGCTGCACGACCGCGGGGTTCGTGCCGAAGAACAAAGGCGTCACGCCCAGGCCCTCGGCCGTGTAGGTCAGGTTGATCGAGAGGTGATGGCCCTCGAGCCGCCAACCCCACGCCGCCGATTCGTCGCTCGGGTCGCCGAAGATCAGAAGCGCGTATTTGCCCGGGTCGCGCAGCGGGTTCTCGCCGCTCATCTCGTACAGCACCGCTTCGAGCCAGATGATGTCGGTCGCCTTCAGGTACCCGGCGTCCGACAACGCGGTCTGCATCAACCGGTGGACGCGCCGCTTTTGCTCGGCCGTCATGTCCCCGAGCATCAGCCCCTGCCGCGCCCTGGGCACGAAGTGCCAGTCCTTGCGCAACGGACTGGCGATCGGACGCAGCACCCGCTCGCGGCGCTCGGCGTCGAGCGAGGCAAGCAGATCGGTCGCCGCGCCGCGCGTCGAACCCACCATCGGCTCGGGCAGCTCCGCGGGCTCGACCCGGTCCGCGCTGACGAGCACGAGGTCTCGCTCGGCCTGACACCCGAAGCCAAGCAAGCAGACGAAAAAGAACGGCGTGATGGCACCCAGATATCGCATGCGGCCAGCATACTCGCTCGGCAGGGGTCCGCGAACAAAAAAAAGCCCACGGCGATGAGGCCGTGGACTTTGATGATGATCGGATTGAATCGCGAGCGAGTCGCGGGGGTTACTTGCGTCGGCGGGACATGATGGCCAGGGCACCGAGCGAGATCAGGGCGAGGGAGCCGGGCTCGGGCACGACGCCGGTGACTTCGACGACCAAGTCGTTGTAGTCGAAGTCGAAGAAGGGCGAGGTCTCGTTCGCGTCTTCGAAGAAGAGGAGGTAAGTGTTTTCCGCGGCGACGCCGTCGATGGTGTAGGTGTAGGTGACGACGTGGTCGAGGCCGCCGGGGTTATCGGTGGGGTCGGTGGTGACGTCGATCGTGCCGAACTCGCTGCCGAAGCGTGCGAAGGCGATGTCCGTGCCGGGGCCGCCGCTGGTCGCACCGCTGACCGGGTCGGTTCCGCCGCCGGTGAGGGTGAAGAGCGCGCCGTCTTCTGCGGTGCCGAACTCTTGGCCGGCGAACGCCCAACTCGCGAGCGCCTCGGCCGACCACGACTCGAAGTCGTAGGTCTGGTCGTCGTCGTCGTCGACGCGATTCGTCGACGCGCGGACGACATGCTCGGCTCGATCGCGCGACGCGCGGCGGCGGCGACGACGCGAGGACGGGTACGCGCGACGACGCGACGCGC